>JAFGHB010000009.1 GCA_016930255.1 Methanomicrobia archaeon
ATAGCTCGTATTCCGTTCTTCTCGACCAGCAATTTGCAGATCATGATGATCTGCTCTTCTTTGAGGTGTCTGTTGTAGAATACCGTGTTTTTGGTTTCTACGAAGACACTGCCGCATGTCTTGCATTTAAATCGCTGCTGGCCGTTTTTGTAATGTCCATATTTAACTATGTTGCCTGCACCGCTTTTGCCATAATCACGGCAATTTGGATTGGAACAGAACTCTTTTTGAGGATCTGCCTTTAATTTGCTATTTGGCATAAATATAGGTGGGTAAACCACCTATATAAATCAACCGCATGTCAGGACACTACCGAATTTTCGAATGGCGGAATTCGTAGTATCTCAACGGTTTTATATGAGTTCACTTATGCGATTTACGTTCAATCCTTTCAAGACTCCACGCTATTTTCTCTATATGATCCTCTTTTGGGGAAAACGAAAAGGCAATTTCTCTTTCCTCTTTGGAAAGCTGCTTGAAATCCACAGAAATGCTATCTTTCCTTTCTCGATTATATCCATCGTTGAACTTTAATTCAACTTTGACAAAACCTTTATCTTTCTTTATCTGCTCAAAATCTGTTTCCAAATCAATTTCTTGGCCAGAATCGAAAGACGATACAAAAAAGGATTTATCTTCATTGGCGCTGGACTTAACGTCCACGTTGACATCCTTAGCAAGTCTTCCAGTATTTATTAAATACCGTTCATCTGTGACTCCCGGTCTTAAAGAAAAAATTGGTCGTGCAGATTCCAGTCGAATTTTTCGTGTTTCCCACAAATAAAGTCCTGTAATAATCACCAATATAACTGTTACAAAAACAGAAACCCATAGTGGATTAAGTTCTGAAATATTCATTGTTTTTTCTCCACTATTTCCCCAAACTTTTTAGCATGCTCTATATCTGGTTTACCATACTGGCTTTCAAAGAGAATATCTACGATTATATTTAATTTCCTGAAATGAACGCAGCTTTGATGACCATATTTCCATCCATAACTTTCATCACCTAGTTCTACTGAAGTTATCTTAACTTTCTCAGCCTCGTATTTCTTTTGATTTTCAAATGCCTTCTTTGCATCACTAATATTATGATATTTGTCAACTTCACAAGTAAGATAGTCGGTTCCAAATATCTCTCGGGAGAATGTTACCCAATATTTTTCATCAATACTCTCTTTATCACATCTCATCCATTCATCAGGCATATCATCTATTGTCAATGCTATATCAGAAGGGGCTTTTGTAATTAATGCTGTTGTCGCTGTTGTGGTTGTTATTGACGAAGAAGTATCTGGAACTTTTACTGGGGTTTCCTCTTCAACACATCCCGATAATATCACTATCAACGAAATTGCTACTACACCTATTAGACCAACCAAGGATTTTCTTTTCATCTGCGAACTCCTTGTAATCTCTTAACGAATGATATTGATAACCACCATTTAATCAAATAACTTAGAGATGTATTTCAAGTAATCTCCCGACCATTTTAAAAAATCAATCAACGAAGAATGCTTCTTATAAGTAATTGAAGCGAATTTCATTTTTTCTCCTCCACCAACCGCAGATAGAAGAAGATATTTTTTCCCCCTCCTTTTTAGCCATTGCACTATCTTTTGTTCTCCAATAGTTCCACTGTTCATCACAACCGCGGAAAAAGTTATCTCTCGTAGCTGATATAACCTAGATCGGTTAAACAATTCTAAGGAATAAAAGTACAACATCTCGTCGGGTCTCTTTTCATAATTTATCAGCCTAACGGATAGGATACCATCGTCATAAACACTATAATTTGCAGGTGATTCTGACGTTGTATCGCTATCCATTGATCTTTCCTTAAATTCAAAGACGTTGATCGTATTTAAAGTTTGCTTAAAAATAGTCTATTTTTGATGTGACATAGATGGGTTAACAGGACAATCCACTCTTAAATCACGTCTCTTCAAAAAACCGCTCATCACACAACGGATCCTCACCCATATAATCGCCGGAATGGCGGTATGCGCGCACGCGGCAGCCGCCGCAGAGCTGCTTGAATTTACAGACCCCGCATCGTCCTTTGACCTCGCGACTTTTGAGGTTAGTGAAGACTTCCGAGTCCAGGATCTCACGAAAGCTCTGCTCCTTGACGTTTCCTGCCTTCACTTCCAGGAGCGGACAGGGCACGACATCGCCGTTTGGCTTGATCGACATCATACCAATACCGGCGCGGCAGCCCGGTACTTCGTTGTAATAGAACTCGGGTACGGGCAGTCCCGTTTCTGCGCTGCGTTTTAGCACTACCCAGTACTGACATGCCTGCGTCGTGCATATTTCCAAATTACGTCGCTGCGTCTGCTCTTCGTAGAGCTGCTGCACGTTCTGCGCATAGTGACTCATATCGAGTTCAGCATCAGGGATTTCCGCCTCGCCGCGACCCATCGCGATATAGTGGAACATTCGAGCCTGCCGTGCGCCCAGTTCCTCTGCGATATCAAGGATCTCCGCAGTCTCTTGCTCGTTCTGCTTCATAATGCACGGATCGATCACCACACTCATGCCTGCTGCTTTACACCTTTTCACGCCGTTAATAGTCTTCTCAAAGACGCCGTTGCCCCTTATCGCATCGTGCGTCTCCTGCGTGCCGTCGATCGCGATGATGACCTCGTTAATGCCCGCGGCCTTTAATCGCCTGGCAACGTCTTCGGTGAGCAGTACTCCGTTGGATGCGAGGACGAGGGTCACGCCTCGTTCCTTACCGTACTTGATGATCTCAAAAAGGTCTTTGCGTACCAGCGGCTCGCCACCGCCCAGCGTAACGCGTACATTATCGCCAAATGTCGCCGCAATGTCGTCAATGAGCGTACAGGCCTGCTTGGTGCTCAGTTCGTCGTCTAACGGCGTCGCTGCGTCATAGTAGCAGTGCTTGCACCGCAGGTTGCACGCTCGCGTAACGTTCCAGTTGATATTGAATTTTGGCATCTTCCTTCGTGCTCACCTTTTAAGGATTAAAAATTAGAGGATATATAACCTCTTAGTTCTTTCACTTCGCTTAATCCATTCCATTTTTGAAGATAGTTGCGTTTTTGTACTACATTATTTACGCTGGCAGATTTTTGATAGTGTAATTCTTTTTACGGAATTACTAACGCGTAAAAGTCACACGTGCCACCCATTAACCAGCGGACACACGGGATCTTCAGCTAAATAATCGCCCGTCACACCGTACGCTCGTGACCGGCATCCGCCGCAGATTTGCTTGTGTTTGCAGGTTGCACACTGCCCCTTCAAGGCTCGTGCCCGCAACGCCTTGAACATCTCGGAATTCCGGACGATCTCCAGGAAACTCGACTCCCGTAGATTCCCGGCCTTCGCCGGCAGATACGCACAGGGCGTTACGTCGCCGTTCGGAAATATGTGAAACCGGGTGATGCCGGCCGTGCAGCCGGTGAATTCAAGGCCCTCTCTGCCATCCACCAGTCCTGCTTCCTTCAGGTAAGCCCAGTACTGCGGGTTGCAGATCGGCTTGAGCCACGTCTTCGCTTCCTTCTGTCTGGTCACCATGTCCTTGAAGAATTGCAGGTTCTCAGCGGTGGAGAGGCATGCATCGGAGATCTGCTTGCCGCGACCCACGGCAATCAAGTAAATAAGATAAATTCGCCATTGCTCTAAGTCGTCCGCAAGCTCGATTATCTTCGGGATTTCGTGGTAATTGTCCCGTGTAACCATCGTGAAGAACTGGGTTGCTATTCCTTCCTCTTCGCAGATTCTCCTTCCACGCATTATGCCCTCGAACGCGCCTTCCACACCGCGAAACTCGTCATGTGCCGCGCCAATCGCATCAATGCTCATTGCCGCGCGTTCCAGACCCGCTTTCTTCAACCGCTTCGCAATGTCGTGCGTCATTAACGTTCCGTTCGTCGCCATTACGACCTGTATGTCAAAAGACGATGCGTACTCGATGAGGTCATAGATGTCCGCTCTCAGCAGTGGCTCACCACCCGTGAATCCGAACTTGACCGGGCCGAGCTTGGCAGCGTCCTCAATGAGCGCGAAACCCTCTTCCGTCGTGAGCTCATCGGGATCTTCCTCGCTGATCGCGCAGTGTTTACACCGCAGGTTACATCGCTTCGTCACGGCCCATATCACCTCGCCCGGTAAATAACTGAAACAGCCCGTGCCAACCGCATCGTTCGCAAAGATCTCATCCTTATGCAGCGCTATCCACGACTTCAGCTCTTCGTTTGACATTATTTCCTTTTTACAAAAACATCCATAAAAACCTATTACGTTCTGTTCATATTCAGAAACGAATACGACATGTCACGGCGTGGGCCGAACGCGAATAGGTTGGGGTTCACACATAAACCCATCTGCAGACCTTCCGCTCCACACGGTCGATGAGGACATAAACGCCGAAGCCGAGCAGCGCCATTGTAACGATGGCAGCGTACAAATCAGGGTAATTCGCTCTGCTCCAGGCGTCCATGATCAAATAGCCCAAGCCTCGAGTCGTTGCGAACGACTCCACGAAGAAGAGCACTGCGATTGACGTTCCCACACTTATCCGCATTGCAGTAAGGATCTTCGGGAAACACGCAGGTAAAATGACGTGCTTGTAAATCTCTTTCTTACTCGCACCTAGGGAGAGCATGGGATAGATGTAATTCCCGCTTATGTTCCGCGATGCGTCACGCGTCGTCACGAGGATCTGGAAGAAGACGATCAGCGCGATCATTATTATCTTTGACAAATCGCCGATGCCGAAGAGGAGGATGATCACGGGCAGCAAGACGATATGCGGGATTGGATACAGCATATAGATGAGGGGCGCGACGAATTTATCCACGCGTCGCTCGTGACTCAGCAATCCGATAGGAACCGCGAGTGAAAAGGCCAGCGCGATTCCGTAGCCAATCCTGAACGCGCTAATAAGCAGGTGCGAGATAAAATCGCTCTTCAGCCCGGCTATTAAGGCAAAGAGCACGGTCAACGGCGTTGGCAGCGCGATCGAGTCCAGAATGACCGCCAATACATGCCATAGTCCGTAAATCGCTAGTGCCGTAATTAAATAGCTCCACCATCTAAGCTCTGCCTTACTTCCCTGCATTTATCGAAGAATTCCTCCTTTGTTCTGTAATCCAAATCACCCATCCGTGGATTTTCCACCGTTTTTAGCACCGTTCCTGGCCTCGGCGAGAGTACAACCACTTTTTTGCCCAGGAATACCGCTTCCTCTATGCTGTGCGTTACCAGCAGCACGGTCATCTTCTTCTCCTCCCAGAGCTGGAGTAAAAAGTTCTGCAAATTCTCCCTCGTCAACGCGTCTAATGACGATAACGGCTCGTCCATGAGCATAATCTGTGGATTCAACGCTAATGCACGCGCGAACGCGACTCGCTGCTGCATACCACCCGAAAGCTGCTTCGGATAATATCGCTCGAAGCCCTGTAAATTGAGATCTGTGAGAAGCGATGAGACGATCTCCTTGCGCTCCCGTTTACCGAAGCCTCGCAGCTCTAAACCCAGCGAAACGTTCTCGTAGACCGTCTTCCAGGGGAACAAGCCGTAATCCTGAAATATGAGTGCTAACTCTTTTGACGCCGCCGTTAGCTCCTTTCCTTCAACCAGCACTCGTCCCGCTGAGGGCTTCAGGATACCGGAGAAGATAAGGAGCAGCGTCGTCTTACCGCAGCCCGAAGGGCCGATAACCGCGCAGCTCTCTCCATCCCGTATGTCGAACGTGACGTTATGAAGTGCTTCCGTTCCATCAGGAAAGGTCTTGGTTATCCCCGTCGCTTCAATCATGCACTTTCATAAATCACGTCCTCATATAAGATTTCTTCCGTCACCAGACCCTTGCTCTGCATCCAACTGAGCACGGCATCGAAATTATCGCGTGGATACGGCGCCGCCTTCATGTACGTCCCCATCTTGTAACTGTCCGCGATCTCTTCCGGCACTTTTGCAATCTCCACGAGGAGGGTACGGTAATTCTCTGGATTGGCATTTATTCGCTCTATCGCTTCGTTATACGCCGCCAGGAATTGAGCAACGCTCTCCGTTTTTTCCTCTATGAACTCACCTCTAAAAACGATCACGGTGTAACCGATCCTTTCATCTAAATCGGAATCCGCGATGACCAGAGTGGCGCCCTCGTAAATCGCGTAACTCGCTAACGGGTCAGCCAGTGTAGCCGCATCATATTTGTCCTCAAGCAGCATCTGCATTCTTATTGGCACTTTCTTCTCTTCTATCTTGCTCGCTGTTACCTCACCGAGTAGATTATCCGTTATCCACTCGATGACGGTATTACTGGAGATGGCTATCTGTTTGCCTTCTAAATCCTCGACGGAGGTTATGCCCGAATTCGGGCTTGCAAGGATGGCGAACCGCATCTTCTCTGGGGTCTCATACATTTCCTGGCTGACAATTCTGGCATTGTAACCCGCGTTACGCAGCACCAGCGTGCCCACGGGATCGTTCTCTTCTGCGTCTATTTCACCTGCAATTAACGCGCTGTCTCGCTCCATTGCACTCATGAATGGCACGACCTCAACGTCCAATCCATGCTCCAAAAAAATCCCTTCCCGTTCTGCCACGTAATACGGTAACGTTGCCTCGTCCGGCATTGCGCCCACTTTCATCACTATAGCTTCCTCAACGACGGCACCCTCTTGCGTTTGTTCCAAGCATCCAGCGCACCCTGCCGCAATGACCAGCACTACGGCAATCAGTATCAACCTTCTAGTTACACTCATAACTCAGGCGTTTCTCATCTCGCCATATAAACATATCCTTTTATGTTCATATCCGAGAATGGATATTACATGTCACGAGGAGATCGAAGCATGGATAGGTATTATTGAGCTACCGTTTCATCAGAGAAAAGCTCTCTTATCCTGTTCTCCAATACCCTAAATTCCCTAGCACCTCTGTCTCGCGGCCTACTCAATCCCACATTGAGCGTGGCTTTCACTTTCGTCGGACGATCTGAGAGCACGATTATGCGATCGGCCATGTAAATGGCTTCCAGGGGGTCATGTGTGACGAAGATCGCCGTCATGCTCTTCTCCCTCCATATTCTCAGGATCTCGTCTTGTAATTCCTCTCGCGTTCGTACATCCAGACCCGTGAGGGGCTCATCCATAACCAATATACTTGGATCGGTTACAAGAGCTCTAGCAAGAGCAACCCTTTGCTTCATCCCACCACTCAACTCGTGAGGAAATGCATCCCAAAAATCCGCCAGCCCGACCAATGAAAGCGCCGCTCTCACAATCGCTTCATCTCCGTCGGTGACCGTACCCCTTTTTAATTCAAGAGCGAGTTTTACATTTTCCTCTACCGTCCTCCAGTAGAGCATCCTCGGCTCCTGGAAGACTACACTCAGATCGCCAAGGTAGCTCTCTCTTTCAGTTGCAATCTCAGTCCCGTGAATGAAAATTCTACCGGAATCAAAGAGTTCGAGCTGGGCTATTATGCGCAGGATTGTCGTCTTACCACAGCCCGACGGCCCCAATATACAAATAAATTCGCCTCCGTGGATATTAAAATTGACTCCGTTCAACACATCAAGAGCGCCAAAATGCTTACGAAGTTCCTCGATTCTTAAAACCTCTTTCATTTTTTTTACCGCTTCCATCTCCTCATATATCGTCTGTCAATAGAGTTGAAAATACCATAATCAAACAGTATGATTATTATTGCACAGCAGAGTGTCCAGGCAAACACGTTTTCTATGGCATAGACCTCGTATGATACCCATAACATGTAGCCGATTCCACTCGCGGCGCCGAAGACTTCTCCCAAAATGACCACTTTCCACGCTATTTCAAAAGCGGTCTTGAATGCAGAGAAAGCATAAGGATAAAGCATCGGCAATATTATCTTCTGCAGTATTCGCAGCCTATTTCTTGTGTAGGTCATTGCCATTTCAACTAAATTCTCGTCCAACTCTTTCACTCCTTCCCAGATATTTATTATGAAGAACGGAATGACCGCTGCTGAAATTGCCAATATGGGCGTCTTATTTGACATTCCAAACCAGACCACAAAGACCAAGACCCAACAAATCGCGGGAATGGATTCAAATAAGGGATAAACCACCGAACTGATGGCATATTCTGCTCTCCTGCTATATCTCGGTAGTATCCCGAACATGATGCCCAGACACGAGCCGAAGAAAGTCCCAAAGAGTACCCTGTAAGTAGTCACTCCAATGTGATACCAGCCGCTCTCTGACGATAAGAGCATAAAGAAAGCGTATAGAGTCTCTATCGGGTTGGGAAAGAGGGGAGAGCGGTAGTACTCGGAGATTGTTAACCAGAGAAGGAGGAAGACAGCTATGGAGAGGATCTGATAGATTGTTTTAGCTCTCATTGTTATATGCTTACAAATGCATCTTCGGGATCCGGTACTTCTGCTATGATCCCTCGAGCCTTTGTAAACTCAAATATGGCCATCGCCGCCCCTTTGTTCTGATCGGTAATTGGCGTGAGGGATACAGAATAATGATTGCAGTAAGCCGTTTTGTAATAATCTGCAGTGCCACCGAATTCTTCAGCATACCACGCGCATATCTCATCCATATGCGCCTCTCCATACGCTTTCGACTGTATGAGATCATTTATTACCGCTTCTGCCTGGTCTTGGTGTGTTTCGAAGAAGTCTGAGTTGACCACGAGAAGTGACGCGGGTGTATATTCGCCGTACTCATCCTTGAATGCTTCATCAACATTCCATATCACCCGGTATTTATCACTATAATAGGTCTTAACAGATACGTCGCCGAGCATTAAAGAGGCATCGATATCTCCACTATCCAAGAGTGTGGGGAGTAATGGGGGAGCTTTATCTACGAGTTCAATATCTTCTTCACTTATACCATATTCCCTTCTCAGCATCTCCAAGAAGATAGTCGTGCTGGTGGTTTTAAGACCAGGAACGCCCACTTTCTTTCCCTTGAGGTCCTCCGGAGTGAAAATGTCACTATCTTTCCGTGCGTATACCCTAGCGACTCCTTCTCCACTGTTCAGGCCATGATGCGAGATGTAGATATACGCGGCTTTCAACGGTATACCCTTTTCATAAGCGATAGCGAATGCAGCGGTTGACATCTCGCCTATATCACCGCCTCCTGCCATCATATGTTCATTGTGGTTGACTGTATTCTCGATTACTACTTCAGTTTGAGGTTTCACGAGTTCGTTTTCCAGCGGATAAGTGAGTATTTGATGAGCGAAAAAAGGACCCGTGACAATTCGAACCGGAGGTTGAGGTTCCGGATTTTGAATGAATATGCCAATTCCGCCTGCAACTATGACCAGCACTACGGCGAGCAGTATCAACCTTCTATTTACACTCATAACTCAGGCGTTTCTCATC
>JAFGHB010000010.1 GCA_016930255.1 Methanomicrobia archaeon
ATCGCCTCCAGAAGCGATTCTCGGCCTGTTCCTGAAGGAGGACACGTAGCATGAGTAACGTCAAAAATATGAAACGAAATAATAATCGTACTCTACAACGAACGAAAAAAGAGAAATGCTTAAATAGCATGATGCTCTCACCGTGGTACAAGATAATAATTCACAAATGATAAAAAAGCGAGACGGAAAAAAATTATCGAAAAATGAAAACGAGAGGTATCGCTCACCTCGCGTTCACGGGTTACGAGTCCCTGGTCTTCTAAAACGGATTAGTTACCAAACTGCGGCGCCAGCAACCTTCTTTCCTGCGTCAGCACCCGGAGTAATTACATAAATCTCTCGTACATCAATGACCACTGCGGATTTCGGCGCTGCTTTGGCACCCTTCTGTCGAGTCATCGTTACTGCTTCATCGAATATCGCGCCAGACGTCTCGATTCGCGCCGTACCCTTAAATTGGTACCCCTTTTTGGTCTCGGGATCCCACACCGAAACCGCGATATGCGGATTGGTAAGTAAGTTCGTTTTGGTCTTATTCAAATAGAAATCGCCAAGTATGAGCTGGTTCTTTGAGAGTACTTTCGCATAGGCCATCGGAACGACATTTGGTATTCCCTCCTCGGTAGCCGTTGCTATCACCCAACTGTGCGTTTTTGCAATAACATCTTCCATCTCTTCTGTTATTTTCACTTCTTCTTCTCTCTTCTTCTCCTCAAGCTCGGCAACACGTCCAAAATGTGATTCTTTTTTAGCACTCATTTTTTTTCACCTCCTAGTTATTATATCACCTCACCCTACTCTGATAGGTACCTAAGGCCGCAAACTATATAAAAATTGCGCATAATGAGGGGTTGTAAATGAACTCAAGGCAGGGGCACTGGATCTTTTGTGCACCCGTCCTGACGCGTACTGCACACGGTGCTTCACGATCCCGAAGTGAGGCTAAGCGTTCGGAAACAGGCACACAAGAGACTAGTTAGTTAGATAAGGCGAGCATCCGCTCGATGGGTTTTCGCGCTTTCTCCATGATCTCGGGGGGTAGCACGACTTCGGGCTGCTCCTGCTCTAACGCTGTCTCTATCTTCTCCAACGTGCACATCTTCATCTGCGGGCAGACCGCAGTGCTAGAGACAGGATAAAATTTCTTGCCCGCCGCTTCTGTTTCCAGCCGATGCAAAAGTCCGATCTCAGTACCGATTATAAACTCCTCGTAATCCGATTCCTTAGCTATCTTTACCATACCACTGGTGGACGCGATGTAATCCGCTCGGTCCTGCACCTCAGGGACGCACTCGGGATGAACCAGTATCTTCGCCTTTGGATGCGCTTCCTTCGCCTTCACGAGGTCTTCGAGCGAGATTTGATGATGCGTCGGGCAATTGCCGTGCTCAGGCACGGGAATGATCTTCTTCGTCGTGCTCTTCTGCGCGTAATACGCCAGGTTGCGATCCGGCCCAAACAATATGATCTGAGCGTCCATTGCCCGAACGACTTCCCGCACGTTCGCCGAGGTGCAGATGCAGTCAGCAAGCGCCTTACTATCCGCAAGGGTGTTCACATACAGGAGCACGCTGGCATCGGGATGCGCGCGCTTCGCCGCACGGAGAAAGTCCTGTGGCAATTGCTGCGCCATCGGGCAGATCGCACAGACATCCGGATTAATAACTTTCTTATGAGGATTTAATATTGCTGCCGTCTCTGCCATGAAATCTACGCCGCAAAAGACGATTATATCCGCATTTGTATCCATTGCTTTCTGTGCAAGCTCTAAGGAATCCCCAACAAACTCCGCGATATCCTGCACCTCCGCTCGTTCGTAGTTATGCGCTAAAATAATCGCGTTCTTCTTCCCCTTTAGCTCCTCTATTCGCTCTTTCCCCATGACCGCACCACACATTATCCTAACGTTGATAATAAAAATACTATAAGGTTTCCTCACCTTCTTGAGATCAACAAATTAAGCAACGGGAAGGGCGCTATGAAAGGAACCTACGTGCTCATTATCGAGAACCATGTAGATACGGAGCTGAGAATAGGCAGAATAGGACATATACCGTTTAAAAAAGGCTTTTACGCCTATGTTGGCTCGGCACTTGCAGGCTTAGAGCAGCGGATAGGGAGGCACCGGCGCGACCTTGGCAACAACAAGAAGCTGCACTGGCACATCGATTATCTTCTCGCGAGCCCTGCAGTGGAGCTAAAGGAAGTGGTATGCGCGGAAACCGAGGCGCGAAAAGAATGCGAAATCGCCATGAACCTGAATCAGCAGTTAGAGTCCATTCCCAAATTTGGCTGCTCAGATTGCTCCTGTACCAGCCATCTGTTCTTCTGTAACGACGGGGCTGAACTCAAAGAGCGCGTTTACAGCAGCTTTCAGTCCGCAGCAGTAAATTTCCGCGCGACGAGGATAAAACCCGTATGAGCGACCATGCGGTGTTCCGGCCGTATACTTCTCCCTTTTACCTCCCAGCCGCGCATACTAAGCTCATGTATTCCTATAAGACGAAAGCTCTCCGCATACTTCAACTCCAGCCGTTTCGCAAGCTTATAGATCTGTAGCACCGTAGGGTTGTAGCAGAGGAGGATTCCACCGTTCCTTAGCGATCCGTCTATATGTTTCAGCGCTCGCCAGGGCTCTTGAAGGTCTAATACTATCCGGTCCAAATCGTGCTCCCCGATGCCTTCGTAAACGTCTTTATCCTTCACTACCAACTCGCCTGAACCGACTCTTCCCGCATTCGCTACCGCGTCGAAGAAGGTCTCTATGTTGCTCTGTGCGACCTCTGCGAAGTCCTTTCGCCGCTCGTATGAGATTACTTTTCCCGTTTGGCCAACAGCACGGAGCAACGCCATTGTCAGCGCTCCTGAGCCTATCCCCGCCTCCAACACCGTCGCACCGGGGAAGATGTCGGCAAGCATCAAAATAGCCGCGATGTCCTTTGGGTATATTATCTGCGAACCTTTCCGCATCTTCGCTATATACTCGGCCAGCGTCGGTCTGAAGACCAGGAACTTCTCACCGTAATTCGACTTCACCACGCTCCCGTCCTCCACCCCGATTATCTCGTCATGTACGATGGTGCCGTGGCGGAACGAGAACGAGGCCCCTGTTTTTAATGAAAGAGTATATCTCCGGCCTTTTCGGTCTAGCAGATGCACAAGCTCGCCTTCTTTCACGCGGTTTACCATGCTGTTTGTTTAAATATACGTCTTCCACTAATAATTAGGTGAAGGAGTTCACGCGATTAATCAATTTGATAGATTAATACCGCTTAATGGCTACTGCGACCACACACGCACGAATGCGCCTGTTGGCGACGTTATAGGGATAGGAGGAGAAAGTGGAAATGTTTGATATTATGCATAAAGGACTGAAACTGGCATTGCAAAGCTGCGACCAGGCAGAGATCTATGGAGAGCGAGGCGATGTAGTAAGCGTCGAGCTTGAACGCGAAGAAGTGAAGAAGGTGAAGCATGTAAAGAGCACGGGAATCGGCGTGCGCGTTGTCATTGCGAGCAAGATAGGTTTCGCTCATACGACGGCATTGGAAACGGTTGAACTAGAGGAGTGCGTGCTGCATGCGATAAAACAAGCGCGTGTCTCCGAGCCCGATGCCGATTTCGCTGGCTTGCCTGCACCCGCGGCAGAACAGTCAAAACGTTACAAAGAGCCTGAAAAGACGTTTGATCCACGGATAGTCGACCTTCTGGGCGGTGAGCGTGGGAGCGAGGATGCGATAACGTATTGCAAAGAGATGCTTGCAGGCATGAAAGAGCACAAGGTGAGGAAGGGTGTGGAATGCGCGCCGACGGAAGGGAGCTTCGCAGCGGGTTTTGACGAGAGCTTCCTTGTGAATTCGGAGGGTATTGAAACGCAGGATAGCGGCACGTACGTCTCCGCAGGGATAGCCGTCGTGGCGAGCGAGGGTCGCGGCGGTGAGGAAATTGCGGGCTACGAGAGCACGGTGAGTCGGATGCTCGATGATATCGACTTCCGGTGGATAGGCCGGGAGGCGGTGAAGCTAACCGTCGAGAGCTTAGGCGGCACGCAGATACAAACAAAGGCGCTGCCGGTCGTTTTCGCGCCGAGAGCAGTACAAAGCCTCTTCGCGTACACCCTGATTCCGCAACTGAGCGCCGAGAACGTGCAGCGGAAACAATCGCCCTATCACGGCAAAAAAGGCGAGACGGTGGCTTCCGAGATGCTCACCATTGTTGACGATGGCACGATGCCGTTAGGCGTTAACAGCCGGAGGATGGATGGCGAGGGCGTTCCTTCACAGCCAACGACTCTGGTGGAGAAAGGCGTGCTCAAGAATTTCCTCTACGATTCGTACACCGCCCACAAAGACGATGTGGAAAGCACCGGTAACGCGCTGAGGGGCTTTGACAGTTTACCAACGCCCGGCGCAACGAATTTCATTATAAAAGGAAGTACAGAAGGCAGAAACACCTCTAAAGATGAGATTATCGGCGAGCTACGGGACGGGCTCTTCGTTAACGACGTAATCGGTGCACATACCGCGTCACGGGCGTCCGGCGATTTTTCCGTCGTTGCGCAGAACGCTTTTGGCATTAAAAACGGCGATTTGTTCCCCGTTAAGCGTGCGATGATCGTCGGCAACATGCAAGAAGTAGTGAAAGCTGTAGCAATGCTTGGCGACGATCCGCGACAGATTTACAATCTCGTTTCACCGACCCTTATGGTGGCGGGTATGTACGTCATAGCATAACAATCCCCCGCGCTTCTTCCCCTACCGCTGTATCGCCACAGGTGTTGGTTGCACTGCACGATTACACGGTTGCAGTGGAAATTCTCTGCCATAGTAGCTATAACCACAGATAACACCTCCAAACGTGCATAATGTTATAATGCGCTTTCTTAGCCCTTTCATGGGTTCGCTGGGCAGGGATACCGAGTACCGTTCCAAGCGAAAAGTTTATATAACCCCTCCTGCATTAGAAGGAGATTACAAGATGTGGGAAAATAGCGAAAGAGATAAGGGGGATAAGATAGGAGATATGTTTGGATACTCGCAGGAGATAATGAAGGGACCAACAGATGATGAGTTGTTTGGAGTGCCGCAGTTAGCGATCGTTGGTGTCGGTGGAGCTGGTAACAATTCTATGAATCGGCTGGAATACTTGGGCGGGTTAACCGGCGTGAGCCGGATCGCTGTTAACACGGACAAGCTGCACCTGGATTCGATAAAATGTGAAAATAAGATCTTGATAGGGAAGTCACTTACTCGAGGTCTAGGCGCAGGAGGCTCTCCAGATATGGGACGGAAAGCCGCGGAATTGGACAAGGATAAGCTACGAGAGCTGGTAAAAGGTAAAAACTTCGTCTTCCTCACTGCAGGCATGGGTGGCGGTACGGGTACGGGCGCTGCACCCGTCGTTGCTGAGATCGCAAGGGAAGAAGGTGCAATCGTCGTTGCAATGGTCTCGTTTCCCTTTGAAGCGGAGCGGATACGGAGGAAAAGAGCTGCGGAAGGGATACAGCGATTGCGCGAGGCCACGGATACCGTGATCGTGCTGGAGAACGACAAGCTGATAAAGTACGCGGGCAATCTGCCGGTGAATGACGCCTTTAGAACGATGGATATGCTGATTGCGGAAACGATACAGGGTATAACAGAGACGATAACACAGCCGTCGTTGGTGAATCTCGACTTCGCGGACCTCAAAGCGGTAATGGAGGCAGGCGGCGTTGCCGTGATGCTCGTTGGTGCTACCGGTAAGTCGGAGAACAAGCCAGAAGCAGTTGTCGAAGAAGCACTCTGTCATCCGCTGTTAGAGGCGGACTATCGCGGTGCAAAAGGCGCGCTTATACACGTAACGGGCGGCTCGGACCTCACGATGAAGGAGACCAATGACATCGTCGAGTTACTGACCTACGAGCTGGATGCCGAGGCAAATGTGATCTGGGGCGCGCGAATTAACGATGATTACAACGGCAAGGCGAAGGTAACGGCGATAATGACCGGCGTGGAGCCGAAATGGACGTTCGGCGGGCTATACGAGGAGCGCACAGCGAGAGTAGGTCAATTGAATAGCGGTGAGAGTAGGGGTCTGGAAGACATTATTCCAATCATCAGACGATAAGCTAACTAACCGGAAAAGAATAAATCGTACTATCATACATAATAGTAGAGGGAGAGAGGAAGGGCAGCTGCCGGTCTCCTCGAGTTACTGAGGAGACTGAGGAAAGTCCCCCCACCAACCGTAAGTAAGGACACGAACGCCGAGAGGGCGTAAGGCGAGAGTCTTGGCTCTGGTATAGAAACGAGACCGTGCCATACCAACGTGATGATTCCGCAAGGAGGAAGTCGTATGGTGACGGCTGGAACGACCATCCTCGTGGGTGCAAGCCTGAGAAAGGCGCGTAGATAAATGCTGCCGAAACAGAAGGGGGCTTACTCTCCTCACTCCCGGTTAAACTGTCAGTAGAGACGAGAAAATAATCTCAACCACACCACGCTCGGACTGAAAGTCCGAGGCATCCACGAATCGTAGGAAGGGCTTTTACTTTTCTACAACATGCGCATCAGCTATTTTGTCATTTATCCCACATTATTTTGGTATTAATTAAATATGTCCAGACAAATTATCCATTTATCTCTTGTGTGATCAAGTCTGTCTTTTCATAAATTAATTTTTTATAACCTATGTTCTCCAAAAATGTGCTTGCTGTCTCATAATCGTATTTTAAAAATATTACCCCTACTATTGCCTCGAACACATTAGCATACAGGGGAAGAGACTTTTCTGGGTGCTCTTTTACACTAGGATTTGTAACATCAATATATCTACTAAGAGCAAGTTTTGATTCTCCAAATTCGCCTAAAACATCATTCATTTCAGAGCCTTTGTTAATCTCATGCATTTCACCCTGAAGTAGAGGCTCAGATTCCCTAAGTAATTCTTCATAAACCACCACTTTAAGAATTGCATCTCCCAATAATCCATATATTCTATAAGCTGGAGTTTTTTTCAGTATTAGTGTTGCCTTTTCTAATAAGTCATCATCTTCAAACTCGCCATTTTGTGGATCGATAAAATAAGCGATCCGTTTTCTCAATTCATCTAAATTGCTCATGTTACACACTATTCAATTCATACTTAAATAGTCTATCCCACATTATGTAGAAATCACATATCCCGTATTGAGTAATGGAGCCTTAACCATAAAAATTTGGTATAAAGCGTTATGTACCCGGTTTTAAGCATTTTTCCCTTTTTCTTGTCTACTACAACTAAGACATTTATCTCGGCAAACTTTCAGAAAAGAACTTATTCATCTCGATACCCAACCTCTATTGTCATCAGGTCGCTTGCCACATCGGTGTTCTCGAACACCTGTCGCGCTTCTTCCTTTAGCTTGCGTGCACCCTCTAAATCAGAGTATCGCGCGCTGAGATGCGTAAGAATAAGTTTTCTCACTTCCGCTTGCTTTGCCACCTCTGCCGCCTCCAAAGCGGTGGAATGCATGTAATCAATCGCGTATTCCTGCGTCTCTTCTGATAACGTGCTATCGTGTATGAGCAAATCCGCGTCCCTGCTCGCCTCGATCACGCTCTCGCAGGGTCTCGTATCGCCGGTATAAACAATCTTTCTGCCCTGTCTCGGCGGGCCTAAGACTTGCTCTGGTTGTATCTCCGTATCATCAACGATAACCGAACGCCCGGATTGCAGTCTGGCGAATAGCGGGCCGGGCTTTACGCCAAGCTCGATCGCCCGTTCTCGGTTAAACCTACCGGGGCGCATATCCTCTTCCAGCACATAGCCGATGCTCACCACGTTATGTTCCGTTTTTACCGTCCGTATCGTATAGCCGTTTCTGCGAACAACGTCGCCCGGTTGCAGTTCTATTGCTCTCACCTCGAAACTTCGGCCAGCATAGCCCAAAGCGAGCAGATGCTGCAGGAATTTATCCACGTATCGCGGGCCGTAGATTTCTAACGGCTCCTCTCGTCCCTGCAACGCCATCGTCTGTAACAGACCGGGTATGCCGAGCACGTGGTCGGCATGGAAATGCGTGATGAAGATCGCTGCGATCTTCATACCGGTCTTTGCGCGCATCATCTGTTGCTGCGCACCTTCACCGCAATCGAACAACAGCAACTCACCCTTCCTATTCATCGCTATCGCAGAGGGAGTCCTGTTCGGCGTTGGCGTCGAGCCTCCTGTTCCCAGAAATGTTATTCGCAGCATAAGTGAACCTTTTTAAAAAAGACACCGTCACTAAAGAAAAGTTTATCGTTAAAAACGTGCGTTATACGATCTCGACACCGTATTCCGCGCCGGTCATGGTGATTTCCCGTTTCAGCTCCTTGAGAAAAAGCGTAAAGAAATTGATAGCAGAATCAGCCCATGCCGCGAGTTCTTCAAGGGGAACTTCCAATGCGTTCTCTGATTCGTTCCGACTGGCCATCCCATACTGCTCTAGCGTCGCCCAATTCTCCTCGAGGTATTTGAACAGTGACGCCGACGCGAAATGAACGGGGACAAGGGGGTGCTGTGACGAAAGCTCAATAATCAATTGCCGCTCTCGTTCCACTTCCTCAGACGAAATGCCCGACCACTGTATTGCTTTCATCCGCGCTTCTTCGTGGACCGCGCCTTTCATCTCCGTGCTTAGCTCTTTAACGTCGTGCACGGCTAAATCCGCGTAGATTTCGCCTTGGGCGAGCTGGTGTTCAAGCATGTAGTGCAGCATAGACTTGGTTGCAGCCTTGAGATATGCCTCGTTCACGGCGATAACGGAAATCCAGAGGCCGTGAAGCGAATATCGGCGGTACATTGCCGTGCCGTAGTCTAACGAACCCGCCTGAGGTGCTAAGATAGAGGGCGTGAAAATAAGCGCTTTCGTTTTTAAGAGCACGATGTTCTGAAGGCGATCGCTGCCGATGAGTCGTTTGATCGTTTCTTCCTCGTCGGCGTTGAGCGAAACGTGCAGAGAAGCGGGGCGATCGCGGTATTGGTCGTAACAGTGAATAAGCTGAGTGATTCGATGCGGATCGAGCGTCTTGAGCGTTTCAGCTATTTCATCCGCTGCAGCTCGCAACCACGTACTATACGCCTCGTCATCTTTCCTTCGTAGCTCCTCCTCTCCACCCACCGGCGAGATCATTATGCATATAAATTGGAGCGGATGCTTTATAAACTGCGCTTTATAAACGTCCTCGGCCAACAAGTTCCTCTAGCGTCTCGTAGTCTTCCTGCGTGTGCACGACTAGATGAACGTCCCCGTCGAAAAATCGAAAACATGGCAGCTTCCCTGCTCAAATCCCTGCTTGATAAGCTCACAGTCCATCCCCATGCATGCGTACCTCGCTAAAAGATGATTTCCCACAGAGATAAAAACTGGCTCGGACGGCGTTTCAGACAGACACAAGATTTGGATTCCAAAAGGTACACTCACTATGAGTGGCGAGAACCTTCGCATAGAGTGGAAACCCTTAAATAGCGGCTGCGATAATGTAAAGAGAAGAACAGAATAGGTAGCGTGATCTAACATGGCAGTTCCTGCTCTGTGGCCGTATCATGCACTTCTCATGACGCTCGGATTCATACTGATGATGACTGGTATGCTCGTCGCACGGTATCTCAAGGCGCGATCGTGGTGGTTGAAGGCACATAAACCACTAGGGGTCCTTGGATCGCTATGTGCTCTTGCCGGACTTTTTACTGCCATCTTTATAGTATCCCAATCAACGGGAATCCATTTCAGAGTCCCCCACACCTATCTGGGTGCTATTACCTTCATTTTCGTTGCTATGACGCCCATACTGGGGTATGCCCAGTTAAAAGTCACGGATCGCCGAGCGACAATACGTGCGATCCATCGCTGGTCAGGTCGGATCACGGTGGTTCTGATGCTCATCACGCTACTGTCCGGAAGTGCACTGGTGGGTCTAATCTGATGTATGATTCCTCCATAAGTAAGGGCAGGATGAATACGAACCAACCGTGAAGTCCCCGTTGAAGCGGTGAGGGGCAGGGAGAGAACATCTGGAAAGGAGGAGGTATTTCATGATAAAGGTGGGAGGCAGAAATGATTGATATAACGATTCTGGTTTCGGGCGCTGCAGGTCAGGGAATTCAAACAATTGGAGATATTCTCGCGAGGACGACTTCAGGAGCCGGGTATTACGTCTTCTCATGGCAGGATTATGAATCGAGGATTCGTGGTGGCTCTAATAGCTACTGGGTACGCGTAAGCGATTTCTCGGCAAATTGTCCGCTCGTCAAGGCGGATGTATTCATGCCGCTGGATACCAAATCCAGAGAGAAATATCGTCCGTTGCTCAAGGAAGACGGGATCCTCGTCGACGAAGCGGAGACGGGCGATCGCGTGATAACCGTGCCCTTTTCAAGCAGAGCGCAAGAAGAGTTCGGGAACAAGCTGTTTGCGAACACGGTGGCAGCAGGCGCATTGACCGCAGTCCTGGGAATCGAGCTCGAAGCGCTCAACGCAGTCATATCAGATGAGTTCTCAAGGAAAGGGGCGGACGTAGTGAGCACGAATCTCTCAGCGGCAGCAGCGGGCTATACCTTAGCAAAGAAGCGCTGTAAGGGGATATGCCCCTGGATACTGCCGAACAGAGCGCAGAAGCAGTATCTCATTGCAGGAAATGAGGCATTAGCACTGGGCGCTGCGGCTGCCGGATGTCGCTTCATCGCCGCCTATCCCATGACTCCCTCGACAGGAATAATAACGTTCCTCGCAAAGCACAAGGATCGACTAAAGATATTCACCGAGCAGGCAGAGGACGAAATAGCAGCGATCAATATGGTGATCGGTGCCAGCTACGCCGGGGTACGGGCGATGACTGCTACCTCGGGGGGCGGCTTTGCCCTCATGGTGGAAGGAATCAGCCTTGCCGGGATGACCGAAACGCCCGTGGTCATCGTGCTGGGTCAGAGACCCGGGCCGGCAACTGGTCTGCCCACGAGAACGGAACAGGGCGACCTGCTGTTCGCAATCAATGCCGGTCATGGAGAATTTCCCAAACTTGTCTTTGCACCCTCGGACCCGCACGATGCCTTTCAGAAGATTGTCCGCGCGTTCAACCTAGCGGATAAATATCAGACCCCGGCCATTCTCCTGACTGACCAGTTCTTTGCGGATTCGCAGTGCACCTTCGAGGAGTTTGCACTCGATACAGTGGCAAATCAGTCCTACCTGGCTAATCCAAACGATGTGGAAGTTTATAAGCGGTATCGATTGACAGAGACGGGAATTTCGCCGCGACTCTATCCGGGGCAGAGTCAGCATCTGGTCTGCTGCGATAGCGATGAGCACGATGAAGACGGTCATATCACCGAAGACCTGGCGCTCAGGAACCGGATGGTGGAGAAACGGCTCAAGAAATTCGAACTCCTCAGAAAGGAGATACGGCCGCCGGAAGAGAACAATATTACCGATGCCGAGGACGTCTTTGTCAGTTGGGGTTCCTCGCGGAACGCCGTATTCGAGGCTGTGAATCTGCTCAGAGTGCAGGATGCTAAGGTAGGAGCTATTCATTTCACGGAACTCTGGCCGCTTCCAGAGTACGCATTTTCGGCGGAGAAGAACTACCACATCGTTGAAAGTAACGCGACCGGCCAACTCGGGCGATTGCTGCGGAGCGAGTATGGCTTGAAGATGACGAGCACGATAGCTCGCTATGACGGGTTGCCGTTAGATCATGAATACATAATGGAGGTGTTTGGTTGAGCATGGTTGAAGTAGAAGATTATCGGAGCGATGCGGAGAACCAGTGGTGTCCTGGCTGCCCGAATTTCGGGATACTGACTGCGCTGAAGCGAGCATTGGTAACGCTGGCTAAAGAACCTGAAGAGCTCTGTCTCGTTTCGGGCATCGGGCAAGCGGCAAAACTGCCACACTATTTGAAGTGCAATTTCTTCAATGGGCTTCACGGGAGAGCGCTCCCCGTTGCGACGGCCATTAACATTGTCAATCCGGAATTAACCACGGTCGTCGTGACCGGGGATGGTGATTGCTACGGTGAGGGCGGGAACCATTTCTTACACACGTTCCGCAGAAACCCGAACATAACGCTCATTGTGCACAATAATCAGATCTATGGACTCACAAAAGGCCAGGCTTCTCCAACGACCGATTCCGGCGATAAAACGAGACTTCAATTTGAGGGTGTGGAACTCGCGCCGCTGCAGCCGCTGGCACTAGCACTCCTACACGGATGCCCGTTTGTTGCCCGGGGATACGCACGAGAGATCGACCATTTGAGCGACCTATTCGTTGAGGCGCTTCGCTTTAAAGGGTTCTCGTATGTGGATGTGATTCAGCCCTGCATTACCTGGGGGACGCATCCGATCAGCTGGTATGAGGAACGGATCTATAAATTACCCCCTGAGTACAATCCCCACAATAAGGAAGAAGCGCTGAAAAGAGCAGCCGAAGGGCGCGATAGAATTCCTATTGGTATACTTTATCGAGATGAAAAACCGCAGAAACTCTTCGGCGATTATTTCAGAGCGGAGATCTTTGACGGTAAGTTAACTGAGCTCGGATTCCCCCAACAGCAGACAATTGCTGAGCTGATCGACCGGTTCAGAACGTATAAGGTGGAGCAAAGCAAAGGAAGGAAGGAGGTGATCGTATGAAGGAGTATGATGTGATCGTGGTCGGGTCCGGTGCGGGAATGCTCATTGTAGAGAGCGCTTTGTTGCAGGGTCTCACGGTCGCGTTGGTGGATAAAGGACCGCTGGGCGGCACGTGTCTGAACGTGGGCTGCATACCCTCGAAGATGCTGATCTATCCGGCAGATAGAATAGTGGAGATCCAGGAAGCCGCAAAGTTAGGGATCAATGCGGCAATTAGCTCGATTGATTGCGATGCGATCCTGGAGCGCATGAGGCGGACGGTACAGGAAGGCCAGGACCAGATGAGGGCTGGAATAAAGCGGACACGCAATTTGGATTTCTACGAGGCGGAAGGGCATTTTACCGACGATTACACTATGGAGGTCGCAGGAGAACAGCTAAAAGGGCGGAAGATTTATATCGTGTCCGGCGCGAGGCCGTCAATCCCACCGGTCAAGGGCCTCGACACCATTGACTATTTGACCAACGAAACGGTTCTGGGTCTTAAGAAGGCTCCAAAGAGCCTGATCATAATCGGCGGCGGCTACATCGCCGCGGAATACGGCCATTTCTTCGCCGCTATGGGCAGCGATGTGACCATCGTGCAGCGACGTGACCGTCTGGTACCTAATGAGGAGCCGGAGATAGCTGAGTTGTTAACCACTGAACTGATGAAGCGCATGAACGTGTACACCAACACCGAGGTATCCGAAGTGCGGAGAGAGACGGAGGGTTATGCGGTTATCGGCATGGATAAAATCACCGGAGAAGAGCAGCAATTCGTCGCGGATAAGGTTATGCTCGCGACCGGGAGGAGGTCGAATGCCGATCTCTTAGCGGTCGAAAGAACCGGTGTGGAAACCGACAAAAGAGGCTTCATAAACGTTAACGAGTATCTCGAAACGAGCAAAGCGAACATCTGGGCGGTGGGAGATGCGATTGGGAAGCACATGTTCCGACACGTGGCCAATCGTGAGGCGTTGGTGGCGTGGCACAACGCCAATCACACCGAAGCCGAGACAAAAGTGAAGATGGATTATCGCGCGGCGCCCCATGCAGTCTTCTCGCATCCACAGATTGCATCGGTCGGTCTGACCGAAGAAGAAGCTAAAAAAGGGCATGAGATCCAGGTGGGGAAAGCGTACTATTCAGAGGTGGCAAAGGGCGAAGCCATGATGGAAACAGACAGCTTTGCCAAGGCGATCGTGGATAGAGACAGCCAAAAAATACTCGGGTTTCATATTATCGGGCCGTACGCGCCGATACTCATCCAGGAGGTTGTTAATGTGATGGCGCAAGGTCAAGATTATATGGCACTTGCTCA
Source organism: Methanomicrobia archaeon (assembly GCA_016930255.1). NCBI lineage: Archaea > Methanobacteriati > Methanobacteriota > Methanomicrobia > Methanomicrobia archaeon. The sequence goes on from JAFGHB010000010.1 coordinate 13,940, forward strand.
GGGTATGCATATCCATCCCGCACTGCCTGAACTGATTCTGGCGACACTGAGAAACCTGCGAGAGCCGTGAGGTAAGGGTAGAAGAGAAGCTGAAAAAGTCTTTTAGTTTTCACTTCTTCCATGTAGCTTTGCTTCTCAGGTTCAGCTGGTTTGGATAGACGAAGACAATTTCAATTAGCACATTTCATCATAGTGTTAAGTAAACTTTGAAACTACCCGGTATAAAGTGATGCTGGTATGGCTTTGATCCCTCTATGATACCTTTTAGTGTTGAAC
>JAFGHB010000011.1 GCA_016930255.1 Methanomicrobia archaeon
AGCGATTCTCGGCCTGTTCCTGAAGGAGGACAAGTGGTATGAGTAACGTTAAAAAAGCAAAACGAAATAATAATCGTACTCTACAGTCAGTGTGTCCACTGATGACTCGAAGTGTCGCGAATCAACAGGTAGCAGACCACGTAACACTGAGCGGTCGCTACAACTCCCATCCGTACTTACGGTAGACCGCTCTCGCCTCATCTGTACGTAGGAATGCGAGGACTTCTTCAGCCTCAGCCAGACTCGCCGCGAAGGTAAACATTCCAGCAGCCGTGCTCCTCCGAATCTGCAGCTCTCGGGGCAGCTCAACTGCCTGGATGGTGGCGGGATGCATGAGGGCAAAGACGTTCCAGCCAAACGCGACGTCCACCTCTTTGAGATTGATTGTCCGGATCAGATGGATGCAGCCGTCCGCGAAAACGGTGATGTTCCGTCGCACGGCGTCCGTGATGCCCGCCTGTGCGGTGATGTCGTCCCAGACCCCTTAAGACAGCCTGAGATGGAGACCGAAATACTTACGCCCTTTGCGTAAGATCGCCGAGGCCCGCGATGCTCTTAGGATTTCCCTTCTGAACGAGTAAGGCGGATCGCCTATAGCCAATGGTCCTCCTGCTCGACTTACTGATCACGGCATCGTTTTCCGCTAGATCCATCGCGTGTTCCGCGCCGAGAACGAGAATATCGCCTTCCTTCTTTTCCGTTGCCTGTCTTATCAACGCATCCGCCTTGCCAGCAACCACCTTTACGGTGATTCCGCGCTGCTGCTCAAAGAGCGCTGCGACTTCGATCAGTGGCGGGGCTACCCCCGCCGCACAATAATCTTCACGGGATTCATTTCATTCCATTCATCTCCATACCTCCCGAGAGGCTAGGGCTCGCTCATCTGCGAGCGATCGTGGTGATCGCAAAACCACGATCATTCACCTCACGCGCTCACCACATGCGCCGAGGTCGCCTTGAAGGTTGCAAAGACCGCGTCGCCCTGCTGAAGTTTGAGGTCAGCGCGGGATTGCTTGGTGATAAGCGAAACGAGGCCGGTATCCAGGATCACGCGGGTTAAGGGGCCGATGTCCTGCAGATCGGTGATTCGACCGCTCATGACGTTTCGGGCACTGCACTCGCTTCTACTCTTACACAGGAGGACGTCTTCGGGCCGTATAAAGACCTTCACTGTGCCCTCGTGGATCTCAGAGACCGCGCGGATCTTCCCGTGGATCTCGACCTCGATCTCCGCCACCCCGTTCTCCGTGCGCTGAACCACACCGCGCAGTATGTTCTCGATCCCGACGAAATCGGCCAGTTCCTCGGTCTGCGGCTTGCTGAAGATCTCGTACGGCGTCCCCACCTGCATCAACTGCCCCTGCATCAACACCGCTATCCTGTCGGCAAGCACCAACGCCTCCGTCTGGTCGTGTGTGACGTGCACCATCGTAATCCCGAATTCCGCCTTTACCCGTTTCAGCTCTTCACGCAGATAATCCCTCGTTCGGGAATCCAACGCGGAGAGCGGCTCATCTAATAGGAGTATCGAGGGCTCGATGGCGATCGCGCGAGCGATGGCTACCTTTTGTTGCTCACCGCCGCTCAGCGTCCCGGGATACCGGTGCCCGAGATGCTCGATGCCCAGTAACGAGGTGAGTTCATCCACCTTGCGCTTGATCGCACTCTTCTCCAGTTTGCGCGTTTTCAAGCCGAACCCAATGTTCTCCTCAACGGTCAGAAAGGGAAAGAGCGTATAATCCTGATAGACCATGCCAATGTTTCGCTCACGCGGCGGGATATGTGTGATGTCCCGATCGTCGACGAATATTTTGCCTCTGTCAGGCCGGAAGATCCCGGCGAGAGTTTCCAGCAGAATGGATTTCCCGGCACCCGTCGGACCTAAGATGACAAAGTACTCGTCATCGTTGATCTCGAGCCAGATATCGCGCAAGAAGAACTCACCGAGATCTTTTGAAACACCCTCTATTCGTATCATCTCTCTTTAGCCGCTCCTATCACTCGAACCGATCTAAAACACACGTGCAAACCCTCCATAGCGCTCGAAGACGAAAAGTGAGACGAGCGAAATCACAATGAGTATGGTGGCAGCGGCGATGGCCAGGCTGAGCTCCCCGCATGACATGTTCAGGTACAGCGAGATGGGCAAGGTCTCGGTCTTCATCCGTGTTGCCCCGGCGAGCATGAGCGCCGCGCCGAATTCACCGATGCCTTTCGACCAGGTAATTACCGAACCCGCGAGGAGTCCGTGCTTCGACATTGGCAGCGTCACCCGCCAGAAGGCCTGGCCGTCGGTGCACCCCAGGGTCTTGGCTACGTGCTCGTAGCGTGGGTTGATGCCCTGGAACGTGCCCTTGAGAATCCGGAACATGAAGGGCACATTGACGAAGAACTGCGCGATCACAATGCCGAGCGGCGTGAAGACGAAGACGATCCCCTGCTCGGCGAGCCCCTTTCCGAAGTCCGTCGTGCCGAAGAGGATCAGGAGCCCCACACCGGCGACCAGGGGCGGCAAGGCCAGTGGCGCATCGAGTATGGTATTGATCAAGCTCTTCCCGCGGAACTCGTAGCGGGCGAGCGCGTAGGCCACCGGTATCGAGATAGCGATACAGAGCAGCGTCGAGGTTGCCGAGGTAAGCAAGCTCAGCTCAATAGCAAACCGGATTTCTGCGGTGAGCATGCTCCCAGCCAACGCCTGCCCGGTGGTGTGCGTAACGATGCAGATGATCAGCGTGAGTATGAAGGCAGTGAGCAGTAAGCTCGCGAGAATCGAGATGATCTTGACCTTCTCTTCTCGTAACTCTTTCAGCATCTTCCCTTTGCTCCGTTCCTCATTCACTCACGACGATGCCTGCCCGCTTTGCCCTTACGCATATCCAACCGCGGGTTTCCCAGCCACCCGTTGCTCGCATCCGCGCGATGGTCAAAGAGTGGCACGAGCGGCTTGATGTCGAGGAGCGGCGTGCCGTCCAGGATGTCCACCTCACTAATCTCCAATACGTTCTTCTTCACGCTTTCCAGCTTGACCACGGACAACCCGATCGGATTCGGCCGCTTGAAATGGCGTACGGAGAAGATTCCCCGCTCTTCTTCCTCTAAGAATGGTTTCGTTATTAGGGCATAGCCCTCGGCACGATGAAAATGGTAAATAAGGATGAGGTGCGAGAAGTGCTTGATGTCCTTGAGGCCCGCAGCGAACTCGGGGAAGACCTCCACCTCACCCTTCGATTCTTTGCCAAAGACACCCTGGATGGGCGCTTCCTGTTTGTCTCGGAACCCGGTATGGATGACGCCGATCGGCCGATACCGTATCTCCTCCTCACGGCCTTTCTGCTCTCTCGCCATCGTCAGCTCAGTCAGCAAGTGCCTTCTCGGTGTTCTATCCGCAGGCATGGACCTATTCGTACTCAGGGTTCGGATAGGTGATAAACCCGTGCTTCGTGAAGATCGCCTTCCCCTCGTCTGAGGCGACGAAATCGACGAACTGCTGCGCGTTTTCCGGGTGCTCTGAGAACGTGGTTCGCCCTATTGGAACGATATTGATGATATTCTGCTCCTTGGGTATCTCAACAACATCGATCTCGTCCACGAATTTGACCGTATCCCACCAGTTGACCGACGCGTCCGCTTGGCCCATTGCGATCTGCATCATCACCTCGTTCATGGTCGGTAAGGTCGCGATCACGTTCGGCCACGTGGAATTATACAGATTGTTCTTCTCCAGGATCTTCACACCGGTACTGCCGATTGCCGCGGCCTGGGGATCGCCCCACACAAGTTTCACATCATCCCGTGTAAAGTCTTCCAGGCAGGTGATATTCGCGGGATTACCTTTGGGCACCGTAATTATTGGTATGTGATAGCAGATGTTCTGCGTGTAATCAATGAACCCTTTCTCGGTCGCGATGTCAATATACTTGGTTGCACCGGGCATATAGCAATCGCCCGCTTGCGTCAGCTCCATCTGGCTAAGCAAGGCGTTCGAGCCCGCGTAGTTGTACTCCACCTTCACGCCGTACTGCTCTTCAAAAACCGTTCCAATCTCGTCCATCGGCTTTCTCATGCCCGCGCCGGAGTAGACCATGAGTGATGTTGTGCCGTCTGATGCTTCCGTCGATGCTGGTGTGGTCGCTGGTGTTTCTTCGTTGATGCACCCGGCGAGCATCGTTGTCGTTGCAATTGCCACTATAACGATTAAAGCTATTATTTTCCTCTTTCTATCCATCTTATCTCACCAATCGATATGCATAGATATTCATATCAATATAAAAAGGGTGTGGTTTTTCTCAGGGATTGTTTTGAAGTTTCTAAATAAACGCCCTTTATAAACAGCAGATCAAGACAGTTGCAAAGACGAGCCATCATTCGCACCCCCGCGATATGCTCTTGCGCAATTCGGTATAAAAAAGCTTTCGTTTTTTCGCGGGCAGTCAGACCGAAACGCTTTTTAACGAGGATGCTGGATTATTACCTGGAGGCATGGGAAGAGGAAGATGCCATTAAGTGCACGTAATAGAATTAAAGGCGTGGTGAAGGGGATAGAGATAGGCGAGGTTGCCGCTTCGGTAAAGATCGAGATCTCGAGACCCGCAACGATAACCTCGATGATCACGCGAGAGGCGGCGGACGATCTCGGGCTCGAAGAGGGCGATAACGTGGAAGCAGTGATCAAAGCGTCCGAAGTGATGGTCTCGAAGGACTAAAAACCGACCGAAAACCCTTTCGAAAGCCCATGCTGTTTTGTTGCTACGACCCTTGGTAAAGCGGATAGTCCGCGATAAACCACGGGCCCGACTCCTTTTAGCTCTCTTAGGGCTATTCGCTCCAGCGTTTCACAATCTTCTTCAGCGATAGTCTGAAGTAACCGTATCAGGTCTTTTATCAGTTTTGTTATCTCGTCCATGTGGCTCGGCGGGCGATGCTCGGCGCCCCGGCAGTTTGCGGCGTGGGGTAGGTTGGGTTTACAGAGAGCAGCACAAAGCCAGCGCGGGACGGTGCAGCGCCCCGCGCCGAGTTGCGTGTGTGCATGCTTCTCTTTTGAGGCGGGTAAAAGCGGAGGTAAAATAGCGGCTACCCGACATGTATTGTTATACCATTCGATATAAAAAGGTTTTCGGTCTTGTGGCTATTCCGCAGCTCGGGATCAAGAAAGAATCTGATGATATACCTTCTCTTTTATTGATGCTGCTTTGCTTCCTTCTGCTTCACTTCTGAAACCGCCTCTCCGTCCTTTAGCAATACTTTGAGTGCATCACCGACCGAAATATCCGCGACACTCCGTACAATCGTCCCTTCGGGCCATTTCGAGCAGATGCTGTATCCCCGGTCGAGAATCGCCAGAGGACTCAATGCGTCCAGTTTACCCATAAACGCTTGCACGCTCTTACGCTGCAGCGTTACACGGTGCGTAAGCTCCGCAACCATCGTCCGCTTCAGTTCGTCCACCGTCTGCCGATACTGGTTTATCCGCTCGGTCGGCTTTCTAAACAGAATGCTCTTCTCCAGGCTCTCGAACCGCCGCCGCTGGTATTCTATCGCTTTGAACACGTTCTGCCGCATCTGCAACTCCAGCGATCGCAAGTTCTTATTGATCTCGCGTTTATCAGGCACGACGTACTCCGCGGCTTCCGACGGTGTCGCGGCACGTTTATCCGCCACGAAATCCGCGATCGTGAAGTCCGTCTCGTGCCCCACCGCCGAGATCACCGGGACCACAGAAGAGAAGATCTCACGCGCGACGCACTCCTCGTTGAACGCCCAGAGCTCTTCGATCGAGCCGCCGCCTCTGCCCACGATCAGCACGTCTAGTCGCTCCCGTTCCGCACTGTACCGGTTCATCAGTTGGATCGCCTGCACAATCTGCGTGGGTGCTTCTTCACCTTGCACGGCAACGGGCGCCAGCAGAATATGCACGTGCGGGAATCGTTTCTTCGTTATCTTTAGCATGTCCCGAACAGCCGCGCCCGTCGGCGACGTGATAATGCCGATTCGGCGTGGGAAACTCGGTATTGGTTTCTTATACACCGCGTCAAATAGCCCTTCCTCCTTCAGCTTCTTCTTCAACTGCTCGAATGCAAGATAGAGCGCACCGATGCCCGCCTCCTGTATCTCATCCACGTACAACTGGTACCGGCCCCGCTTCTCGTACACGCTTATACGGCCCCGGACAATCACGCTCATGCCGTCCTCGGGCACGAACTTCAGTCCGCGGTTCTTCTCCCGGAACATCACGCACTGCAACTCCGAAAGCTCGTCCTTGAGCGTGAAATACAAATGCCCGGACGTCGGCTGGCTGAGATTCGAGAGTTCGCCCTTTATATACACGTCCCGCAGCTCTTTATCCTCCTCTAATATCCATCTTATGTGGCTCGTGACCTCGTAGACGGTGTAGATGCGCGGCGAATCCTTTCCTCCTACCTCTTCCGCTTTCAGCGCCGGCTCATCCTCCTTCTCGTCTTCGAGCTCTTTTCGTCCTCTCTCATTATCGGGTGCAAAGCTGCAGTTCTCCTCCTCCTCTCCGCCAACAGTACGCGCATGCAAGAAGTCCAGTAAGGTCATACCCTTCCGGGGCTTTGCCATTGTCTATCCCCCCAGCCTCTTCACGTACAAATCCTCATAAATCGGCCCTTTCGGCGTTAGCGTGCTCTTCTTTAATTTCAACTCGGCCACTTGCATCTTCCCCAGTTCTGCATCGTGCAGTTCCTCGATCTTAGTCAGCACCCGGCGCAGTTCGCCCTTGGACCGAAACGGCCGCTTCACTCTGCAGAGCGTAACGTGCGCACTGAACCGCCGCTCCAGCGGATAGCCTAACGCGTACATTGCCGATTCCACCTCCTCCTGCAACGCCTTCAACTGCTCCTTCCCGCTGCTCATGCCCACCCAGATAACCCGTATGTTCCGTGCTTTTTCTAACGAAGCCTTGGGAAAGAAGCCCACACCGCGCAGTTCTATCTCAAACGGTCCTTGACTTATCCCAGCCAGTGCGGCAGTAATTTGCTCCACGTTATCGTCCGGGACATCGCCGAGGAATTTTACCGTCTGATGCGCCAGGCTCGGATCCACGAACTTCACCGTGCCCTCCAGTCCTAACTGCGCGAAATCTCTCTCTAAATCAGCTATTCTGTTTCGTATCCCCTCTGAGAGGTCAACGGCGATAAAAGCTCTCATAAACTTCTCACACTCCAAAAACGTTTAATTTACCCTCTTTACTTCTTTCGATGACGCCTTCCGATCTAAGAGCCGTTTTAACAGCAGTATTCGAGAAGCGCGGCATTGCTGCCTCTCCTCTTCACGTTCCTGATAGGTTCGTATCGCTCTGAGGAGGTCGACACGTCGGAACTCCGGCCAGAACGGCGCGCAGAAGTACGCGGCACACTCGTTCCCCAACGCCTGCCACGGCACGAAATTACTTATTCGCACCTCGCCGCCCGTTCGTATAATCAAATCCACGCTCGTCTGCGAGTCCGAGTCCGAATCCGCGGCGTCATCTTCACCTTCTATTTGGCTGATGTACAAATGCCTCGAAATCGTCTCTTTAGTTATCTCCGCCGGAGTCAGGGATCCTTTTTTGACCCGGCTCGCGATTATACGCACCGCATCAACGATCTCCAGCCTGCCACTATACGCAACGGCAATGAACAATTTGTACCTGGTATAATGCGCGGTTGCCTGCTCGGCCTTTCTTATCGCTGCTCTTACCGATTCGGGCAGCAGATTGACGTTTCCTATCGCCTTCATCCGCACTTCGTTCTTGTGCATTCGCTCATCAACACTGAGCTTCTCGAATTCCGTGCGCAGGAGCCCAAAGAGCTTCTCCTTCTCCTCTTCCGACCTGTTAAAGTTCTCTATAGAAAAGGCATAGAGCGTAAGCTGTTTCACGCCGGTATCAAAGCACCATTCGATTACACGTTCCGTTATCTCCGCGCCGTAGTAGTAGCCCCTCTCCGTGGAAATCCCGAGCTTGCGCGCGTATCTGCGGTTGCCATCCATGATAATCGCCACGTGCCCGGGTAGCTTGCGCGCTACTATCTCGTCCTCCAGCAATTTCTCGTATTCTTCGTACGCCATACCGCGCAGCCAGCCGAATACGCTCCTCGCTCTGCGCACTGCGAAGTCCTTCATTCTATCGCTCCGTGTCACTACGCCGCCACGACCCATCGTCTTTACGCACCTGCTTTACTACTTCCGAAGTCCATTACCTTCACCTTCATCGACCCAAGCTCAACAACCGTTGCACAGCCAGCAACAGGCGTTATATCCCGCTTCTTCTGATACGGCGTCTGCGCTTGCCACGTTCCCGAATTGATAAGGAGTACGTTCCGATATTTAGCGATACCGACGGTGTGCGTATGCCCGCAGTGGAGTATGTCCGGCACTTGCTCGATAACACCATAATCACGCCCGTTCGGAGCGATGGAGACGGAGCCGCCGTATATGGGCGCGAAATGCCGCCTCTTCAGCATCTCGATCATCACGTCTTCCGGCTTCGAATAACTCAGCCTCGCGACCGAGCTGACGAAATCGTCATACGATTGGCCATGGTAGATCGAGACCACCCGTCCGCCGATTTGTATGCACGCCGGATTGCTCACGAAATGCGTATTATCGGGGAAGAACTTCCTGAGATATTCTGGCAGGGGCGGTTGTGGTTCCGCACCTCGTACCGCATCGTGATTCCCCGGCGCCACCACTACGTGTATACGTGACGGCAACTCGTGGAAATATCCCGCGGCTATCCGGTACTGCTCCTCTATGTCCGTAACTGACAACTCTTCCTCTTGGCCCGGAAATACCCCGATCCCATCGACAATATCACCTGCAACTATCAGATACGCGATATTTATCTGCTCGGCCTTCTCTCTCAGCCAGGACCGGAACCCCGCCCATGCATCTTCCAGAAAGGTGTCGCTGCCCACATGCATATCAGATATAAATACTGCATACATAGATTCGTTCCTTTGCCCGCCATTTCCCGCAGAAGGTAATGGCGCTTGCGACGTTGTATAGGGGAGGGGCACATCGGGATAGGATATCCGATTAGCGATAAAATACCCGCTATTGGCTAAAAAGCCAGTGACGCCGATGACCTCATCGGGTATTATCTCCTCTTGCGGTGATGCAATGACCGATACACTCCCCGAGGGGTCTTCCAAATCCACCCGGAGATTACCTTTTGCCGTTTTGTTCACGGACGAGACGATCCCCACTACGGAGGTCTCGTCACCCCCCATGCCACTTCTTAAGAACCGTATCTGCCCGCATTTCAACCGCTTCTTTATCAGTCCGCTCAGTCGTTCGTAGCGGTCAACGAAATGCGGTAAGAACTCTTTATGATCCGCAGCTTGATCATGCTCGGAGAACGAGAGTATTATAGCCGGCACTTCATCATGCAACCGCTCTCCAACCGCTCCCTCTGCATCAATGCGTACACCGTTACTGCGATTGATAAAATTTGCAATCTGCTCTGGCGAAATTACACAAACTGACGGGTCTATCGATCTCGCCACTTCCTCCGCGATCGCACCGAGATCGAACTGCCATGCGCTTTTACCGTTACCATCGTAGTGCGTGAGCAGAGCGATCGCCTCTGGATGTATCTGGAATCCAATGTCGGCGAACCGCTTCACAACTTCTATTTCCTTCAAACCTTCCTTTTCAAACGGTTTCACAACCATTCTTTCAGCTTCGCTTCAAAATACGGCTTTGGCATAGCGCCCTGGACAACGTCCACAGGCTCGCCATTCTTAAAGATGAAGATTGTGGGTATAGCCATTATCGCAAATTCCGTGGCTACTCGGGGATTTTCATCCACGTTCAGCTTTCCAAACACGATTTTACCCGCATATTCCTTTGCTAATTCGTCTATGATCGGTGCTACCATTCGGCACGGGCCGCACCAAGCCGCCCAACAATCCACGACGACCATAGGATGTTTCTTTACCATTTCTACAAACGTACCGTCAGTAATCGTCACAGGATGGTCTATAACAGCCCCACCAGATTTTCTCCCTTCTTTCTCCGCTTTTGCCCGCTCTTCCATCTCATGCAACTTCTTTTCTCGTATCCGCGCCATCTCCTGTTCCTCAGCGCTCACAGCCGTGCTCTCCTTCTCTTTTCCTTCTTCCATTCTTATACCTCCTCACTGCATCTCTCTATCTGTTACTTTCTTAACAAGATGAAATCGCTGATAAACTTTATGCGTACTTAATGATGTACCGTATTGTGGTTGCCTCTTTACGGTCATCGCCCTCGTCGTGAATTATGGCTACCGCAGGGACCGTGCAATACGGCTTTATTGTCGCCCCTCGTTTGCCATAGCAATCATCCTTCACTTTGGTCAGCGAGGTCAAACTACTCTTCGAAAGGGGCACTTTTATACTTGTTCTTAGTTCTACTTAAAGCTACTGGAAGCACCGTTTGTTGAACACGGCGAAAATCAGTGATTCATTCAGTCCACGTCCGTTTTCGGGTTCAGAAGCGGCTTAGAAAACGCTTTCTCTACTGACGGTCGGTGAAGGGCGTTGTAGGTACAGAAAGGAATGATCCGCCCATCCGGCGTGGCGTAATGTATCCCACAGCGCTTAACCCGCTCCAAATCGAAGTTATACGGATCCATAAAGTGCATTGCGCCGATATAAAGCGCATTACGATGGAACTCGGCAACGGCTTCTCGATTTCCTATACCCAAGATATTGGAGAGCAAGGCCAAGGAATCAAAGCCCTCGGGCGCCTTATCTTTATCGATAAATCTCCGTATCGCTGATACGAGTCCTGCAGTCGCTCTTATTTTACCTATCTTCGATCTGGTTATCTCGTGGGCATTCTCCTTCAAGTACTCCATGAATCCTTCGACATCAATGAACTCCGTTATCGGTAGAAACTTCCCGTCTTCAACAAACACGTAAGTTGCCGCACCGCAGTGGGGATGAACCGTGAAAGCCAATTGTGGGATGCCTTTCCACGCCTCTATGAAGTACGAGATCGGGAGCACAAACGGCACGGGATAGAAGCTCTCACGGGGTATTTCGCCGTTTGTTTGCTCCTCCAGCAGCCTGATGAAATCCGGAATCGTTATTCTTCCTTTGTTTCGCTCTGCCTCGTCCATTCGGCCCTCGAACGAGATGGGCTGCGCGTTTACTCCTTTTATGATGTGTAAGTTCTTCGCCGCAAATCGCACGATATCGCCTATCTGGTCATCGTTCACGCCTTTCATAAGCGTGGGAACGAGTACGACACTTTTTATGCCGCCTTGCCAGCAGTTCTGAATTGCTTTTAACTTCGTTTGTAACGCCGTGTAGCCTCGTAATATTTTATACGGCTCTTCGGTCACCCCGTCAAACTGCAGATAGACGGTATGCAAGCCTGCTTCTTTCAGCTCATGACAGAACTCCACGCTCTTTGCCATTGCTACGCCATTCGTCGCCACCTGGATATGTGAAAAGCCGAGGTCACGTGCCATGTCAACAATTTCAACGAAATGCTCGCGTATGGTAGGCTCGCCACCGGCGAACTGAATCGCATGGCACGGAGGCACTTCACTCCGGAGCAGCTTCATCATGTCCTCCAGTTGATCCAGTGTCGGCTCGTAGAGATATCCTGCGACTGCGGCGTTGGCGAAACAGGTTGGACAGCGCTGGTTGCACCGATTCGTGAGGTCGATCAGTGCAAGCATCGTCGAGCTTTTATGCTCCGGGCAGAGCCCGCAATCAAATGGGCAGCCCTTAACACGCTCGGTATTTTGAATGCCCGCAGAAGCCTCGTCGTCATTCAAGCTCCACTGTGCAAATTTCTTGTAAAGATCAGCATCAGACCAATAAACGTCAGTGAAATCGCCATGCTCCTCGCAGCGCTTCTTCATCAAGATCTTGCCATCTTCCTCATACACGTCCGCATCAATGACTTTGTGACAGTGCGGGCACAGCGATTTCGTCTTCATGCGTTCCATTCGACAGCCAATCCACAAGAGTTTATAAAAGAAGTGTAATTATTGGTATATAAAACTAATCCAAATAGCTATACAAGAGCCATGACAACAGCAACCGAAGTCGTAGAGGGGATAAAAAGCGGGGATCTATCCTGTGAGGAAATACTCGCGAAACTCTACGAACGAATAGCGCAAAGTGACTTGAATTGCTATATAACGTTAAACAAAGAGAACGCACTTAAAACCGCACGCGAGGTGGATAAACGACGAGAAGAAGAGGAATTGCAACGTAAAAAGTTGCTCGGCGTGCCCATTGCTATCAAGGACAGCATTTCCACGAAGGGTCTCCAAACCACGTGCGCATCAAAGATTCTCACGGGCTACGTGCCTCCGTACGATGCGACGGTCATTGAGGCACTGAAGCGGGAAGGCGCGATACTCATCGGGAAGACGAACATGGACGAGTTCTGCATGGGCACGTCGACGGAGACGAGTTATTATGGGCCGACGAAGAACCCGCACGATCTCACACGAGTACCTGGCGGCTCGTCGGGCGGTAGTGCTGCGGCAATAGCAGCAGAAGAGGCCGTTATCGCGCTCGGCTCGGATACTGGGGGCTCCATCAGGTGTCCTGCATCATTCTGCGGTATCGTCGGTCTGAAAACCACGTACGGGTTCGTCTCGCGGTACGGACTCATTGCGTACGCGAATTCGCTGGAGCAGATCGGGCCGATGGCAATAACCGTACAAGATACCGCGCTGCTCTTGGAAGTAATCTCGACGAAGGATGAACGGGACAGTACACAGGTGAAGCTCAAGAACAACGCACCGACGAACTACTGCTGCTCGTGGTTAAACGGGACGAAAAATGTCAGTGACGAGCTAAAAGGCTTAAGGATCGGCGTGCCGAGGGATTTTCTCGAAGGCTGCTCGCCGGACGTTGAGAAGTCCGTATGGGACGCAGTCCACAGATTCGAGGAGTTAGGTGCGACCTACGAGGAGATACGGATGGCGAACCTGAAATACGCGCTTGCTTCCTATTACATCATTGCGATGTCCGAGGCGTCATCCAATCTCGCGCGGTTTGACGGGCTCCGATACGGACTGCGAGAAGGCAAGGACGAGGACTGGCATACAACGTTCTCGAAGATACGGGGCGAAGGCTTTGGCGAGGAAGTGAAACGGCGGATCATCCTCGGCACGTACGCGCTCTCCGCAGGCTATTACGGTAAGTATTACCTGAAAGCGCTCAAAGTAAGGACGCTGATCAAACGCGAATTCGAGGATGCGTTGAAGACACACGACATCTTAGCGATGCCGACGATGCCGTTTGTTGCCTTCAAGCTCGGCGAGCGGATAAAAGACCCGCTGTCGTTGTATCTCGCGGATGTCAATACCGTTTCGGTTAATCTGGCAGGTGTGCCGTCGCTATCGATTCCATGCGGTGTTTCAAACAACATGCCTATCGGGCTGCAGTTGGTGGGAAAGCATTTTGAAGAGGACACTATATTGAAGGCCGCGTTTGGGTATGAGGAGAGCGGTTTTTGAAAGAGAAGTTTATCAAAAAACTTCCTTTTGCAAGTAAATACCCGGTTGAAAAGATGATTCCCGAAGTGGAACGTGAAGAGAATGAAAATTGAAGGAAAAGGGTATTTAATCAATGCGAATTTGAATAAAAATTTCCCTGCTGAATTTGAAGTAGAACAAATAGACACCGGGAAAATATCAGGTAAGTGCACGCTTTCTGGATTCGGAGATGAAGACTTTCTTACGCAATCGCAGTTGAAAGATTGTCGTATTATTGAAGGGAGAATGATAAAATCAAATTTTAATAAGAGTGCTGATGAATACATTCCAGAAAATTTTCACGATTGTTATTTTGAAGGCAACACAAGAAATGGAGAGAAAGTATCTATAAAACATATCTGGGTGGACGGAATCCATACTCTTGGGGCCAAAGTTGACTTAAAGTTTTCAGCCGAAGAAGTAGAGCTCTCTTACGACATAATTTCTCCAGAAGACCAACTATTTATTGAATATGGCATTATCAATATTGACTTAGGACGTCTAAATTCTGGGTATATCAAAACAGGAATCGGAAAGATAACTTTATCGAAGTTGGAAGATCACGAAGAAGTTATAGAGAAAATGAAGATTTTTAAAACCCCGTTATTATCGGGGGTTATCAATATTAAGGCAGAGAATATTAGCAAATTTGACTCATTTGAGTCATATTTTAAAGAAGTCGATGAAACCGTCGCCAAAATCCTCGAGCTTTTGTCCTTGGCACAGAGCACTTATCTATCTTATTGTTCAATCCGAATTTGTTCAAAGCCTACAGATTCAAGCGATCTAGACGAATTTGAAACTAAGAAGTTGATACTGTTAGATCTAAAAACAAAGACTCCAAACCTTGGGGAGCCTCTCATACAGGATTGGGAGGATGTTCGTGAATTCATATCAAATACTTTTGCAAAATATTCTGATGTTCTAAAAAAATATGATTTTAATATTGCTCTTGAATGGTACCTCGATTCATTAATTAGTGGAGTACTCCAAAGCAAATATCTCATGGCATGCACCTGTTTTGAACTTTTGAAAGATAGATATAATAAAATCATCGCTGAAGAGTACATACTTGAAAAAGCGTTTTTTAGTGATAAAATTTACCCTAATTTGAAAGAAAATATGAAAGAAATATTGAAGGAGAATGGAATAGACAAAGATACTGCTGAGCATAAGAGAATAAGAGCAGAAATTTATGCTAATTTGAAAGGAGTTAATAGAATTAGTTTCACAAGCAGTCTTTTACGGCTTTTAGACGATTTGCAGATTATTCACAACGATCTATTTAGGGATATAAACATGATAGCAAAAATACGGAATCAAATAACTCATAGGGGTATCCAAAAAATGGATCCCAAAGAGTTATTAGACTTTTATGAAAAAACAATTTGCTTAATCCAACGAATTTTTCTCGCTTTGCTGGGATATGACGGATATTTTCTCGATCGAAATGACGGATATAAACGAAAGAAGTTCACTAATTTCATAACTGAGGTTAAATCCCCCGAAAATACTTACTGAAGAAATCCCCCAACCCTTCAGTGATCTGTATCTCTTCGTTCCTTAGAACGTCATATCTCCTATCTATCGATTTTGCTACGTTTTTGCCCAAGCTGCACGACCTCAGTTCGTTCTTCAGCAAGCTGACCACATCGGTATACTTCCGCTCGACTTCCACGACGTACCTTCCATTCTCGATAAACATCTGATGCGATGCTGCGTATTTCTCTTTAAACTTCTCTGCGTGCAATCTCGACGTAACTGGCGGCCCAAAATGCTTTTTTACATTAGGAAGCGACCACACGAGCATTTCGAAGATTAAAAACGCTTTCTCTGCTTCCGTACACACATCGCTCCGGTACACCTCAAAGCCGTGTCGTTCTATAAAATTCGTGACCGATGCTTCTGCTTTTCGTAACTGCGGGAAGAGAATATCCTCAACGACATCGGGCGCATCAAAGACGACCATCACCATCTCCGTTCCGCGCTCGTTCAGGAGTTTTGCAAAGTCATCCGCACGCAGTGGGGCTGCTTCCCGGGGTAGGAAGAATTCCATGCGCGGGTCAGCCAGGAAAGCCCGTGCGGCATCGATGAATCGGCAAAAGGAGTATTCGGATACCGCAGCCGCAACGTTCCTGTTCGGATCCACGGGATCGATCACGATGAGTGGATCGTTTCCCTCGCCCTTGTACGTCCCCTCTCCTTCGATATCGATCCGTTCACCGTAGTGCCACTGAGCGGCGGCGATCAAGAGCTTTTCGAACGAAGCGTGGTGCAGAACGAGTAATTCGCAGAGATAGCCCGCGAACCCTTTCCGCCTTAGCTCGGAGCCGTAAATCCCCAACCGCATCATAAATTGCTTGAGCAGGAGCACGTCATCGGCAAGTCCCGTGATCCGGTTCGTGATGTACTCCTTATGAAACGGGGTCCTATCAACCGCTGATTTCAAAGCAGACGCGTCTTTTACCAGAAAACAGGGCACCAGGTCCACTCCATACTTCGTTCTTAGTTCCGCATCGTAAAAGTACGCGTGTATATACGGGTGCGAGGCATACCGCTCCTCATATCGCTCAGAAATGCTCGTTGCGAGTGCGAGCCCCTGCTCCTTTAAATCCTCTTCTGACATGTCCTCGGGAAACATGATGAACACGTCGATGTCCGTCTCGCCACGTAACCACGTATTTCGTGCGGTTGAGCCTACGGAGATAGCATGCGCGTCTAAGCCCATCTCTGACGCCTTTTCGTTTACGTTAGTGATTATAAGGTCTGTTACGGCTTTCACTTGCCTCTGCTCATCCTCATCCGGTCTTATCCGCTCTATGACCGCTTCACAGATCCGGTTTATCTCTTCGTTCTTGTTCATTCTTGTCTGTGATGTAAAAGCCAAAACGACCTCCCACAAGAAGAATTGATGCTGGAAATAGTTAAATATACGTTACTTACGTGAACCGTCCAAATAAACAAGATTGCTGTGGGCACATTTGCTTCTCTAGATTTTTATTCACACGTTATGATTGTATACTAAACTAAAACTAGCGCTCAATAATTAATGACCAAGCACGTGCGTCACGCGTTCTCACGACAGGGGTTGGACTATGACTGCCTTTGAAATACGACATAAGGACTTAATGGGGAGAATAGGAAAGCTACAGACGCCACACGGAGTCGTTGAGACGCCGACGATTATGCCGGTGATAAACCCGAATCTCATGACCCTCGCGGCTGCGGACATGAAGAAGTACGGCGCCGAGATCCTCATTACCAATGCATATATAATCTATCGGAACACGGCTTTGCACGAAGAAGCGGTTAACCACGGCCTCCATTCGCTTTTACGCTGTGACCTGCCCATTATGACCGATTCGGGCTCGTACCAACTCTACGAGTACAAAGACGTTGAGGTGAGCAACAGGGACATATTGGAGTTTCAACAGCGTATCGGCTCTGACGTTTGCGTGCCGTTGGACATCCCCACTCCGCCCTATGTGAAGATAAGAAGAGCGAAGGACGATTTAGAGGAGACTTTGCGAAGGCTGCAAGAGGCACGCGGGATCGTTCAGAATAACCTGCTTGCCGGCGTGGTGCAGGGCTCCACGTTTGTTGACCTGCGGGAAGAGAGCGCACGGCGTGCTGCGGACCTTGATTTCGACATCTATGCGATCGGTGGTGTGGTGCCTTTGCTGGCATCTTACAGCTTTGATACGCTGGTGGATCTAATCATGGCGTCGAAGAGGAATTTGCCGTTGAATGCCCCTGTTCATCTCTTCGGTGCGGGGCACCCCATTATTTTCCCGTTAGCGGTTGCTCTGGGTTGCGATCTCTTTGATTCCGCTGCGTATGCGCTCTACGCAAAGGGTAAGCGATACATAACGGGCGATGGCACGAGGAAAGTGAACGATTTACAGTATCTACCCTGTTCGTGTCCTGTCTGCTCTTCATACAGCGTGAAGGAGGTTCAGGACGACGCGGATTTGCTGGCCGCACATAACTTGTGGGTTACGTTCGAGGAGATGCGGATAGTGAAGCAGAGTATCGTGGAGCGGAACCTGTGGGAGCTCTGTGAGCGAAGATGCAGAGCCTATCCCGCGTTGTTGAATGGCTTGAAACAAATGACGAAATACGCTGCGTTGATCGAGAAATACGATCCCGCGACAAAGCATCCGTTCTTTTATCTCAGCGAGTGTTCCGCACACAGACCCGAGGTGCTGCGCTATTCCAACCGGCTGGACCGGTTCACGTTATCAGGAAACGTCTTGATAACTACAATACCTAAAGAAACAGCTCTTACCGAAGAAGAGACGTTTGACCACGTATTCTTCGTGAAACCGCCGTTTGGACCGCTTCCCGTCGGCTTGAAGGAAAGTTATCCGGCGGGTCAGGCGGAAATACCTGCGCACATAGACGAGGAAGCGAAGACGGTTGCGTTACAGAATGTATTAAAACTGCTGAAGCTCAATAGAGCTGTAAAATTCGTGTTTTGTTACGACAGCAGGTGGGAAGGGCATCCATTGCTTGAAGAGATGGGGAAGTATGCGGAGGTGCGGACGGAATCCTATCACAGAGTGTGTGATTAGAGAACCATTCGTTGGCGATAGGGGGGGGCAGTTCACAGACTACAATCCAAAGTTTCTTTCAGAACCAATTACTTCTAGCCTACTTAACCTAACGAGTTTTTCGATTCCATAGTATCAATATTCGTATTCAAGGGGTTAGTACAACGGGCACCCTTCACAACCTCCAAGCTTTTATAAGCGCTAATACTGCTTCTTTTATCCTTTTAAAGTTTAAAATCAGTTTATTTATTTAAATATGCTCTAAAAAGTATAAATAGCAGAAATAGCGATTATGAACGCTTAGAACAGTGCCTACGGGCTTTGCTCTTAAAGTTGAAAAATCGGATGACTTTAGGAGCAAAAACGGAATCTTATGGATCAGCACCGCGATGTTCTGTGTAGTTAATATATAGATGGGGGTTTTCTATATAATTCTTGCGAAAAGCGAAAATAACTTAATTAGATCCGAATTTTCATAAATTAGCGAGAGTAAAAAGGCAGATTGTGGGGGTAGAAGAAGGGGGTGAAAAAAGCGGCCATGGGGATCTTAGAAGAGTTTAGAAGGGATGTGGGGCATATTATAGATAAAGATGTTTTGGAGTTGGATTTTGTTAAACCAAAAATAGATGATGACGAGAGAGAACTAACTAAAGCACTCACAAGAAGATATAGAGGTAGCGTGAGGATTTCTACAGGGTTATTCTACACTGATGAAGAACGTGCAAAGACTATAGAAGATTTATCGAAAGTAAAACTACCCTAAGAAATCCGAGATTATGAAAACTCTTGTTCAAGATGTTGAAGGCAGCTTAAGAGATCTCACGGAACTTTATATCGTGGTGAAAGAGATAGTAATATTTAGTGAAGAAATAGATAAAGATAAAAAAGCTGATATACAAATTCTTAACGAATTGCGAAATGCTTTTGACCATTTGATGCGAGTGTATGCATCATATTTCCAAATAGAGCGAGAAAAAGATGAAGGATATATAAAATTACATCTGAATAAAGCCTTTGGGCATGTTTATAGAGCGGGATTTGATTCGCTAGATAAAACAACACTCTTTTTAAGGAAATATATTGCTAATGAAGTTGATGGTTTTTCACCAGAGACATATCAAGCAGCGTTTCCAGAATATTATGAGTCTATAAGACCGGAAATTGAAGAAATTGATAACGACATTGCAATAATAAGGCTAAATAAAGATGTAGGCAATCCCAATTATGATAATTTTAGAACTTATGTCAATCATATGAAAACACTCAAAGGTTATTATGAGGTAGTGCTAAAAAGAAAAGCTTCACTTTTGGAGTTTGAAAATAGAATAAAGAATACAGAGAGGGGAAAGGACATGAAAACTATAGGTGAACAAATAATTATAGGGATATTATTAGTGATATTAGGTGGCGTTTTAAAGAGTTTATTTTTCTGATTTTTCATTTGCGGAGTCACTTCCAGACGATCATAAATCACCATTACTCGCATTTTTTGACTTCAGGCGTAAATGGCACTTTTGGAGCAAACGACATACTTTAGGAGCTAAAGTGACTTTTGGAGCAAAGCCGTGCCTACGTGTTAAGTAAACTTTGAAACTACCCGGTATAAAGTGATGCTGGTATGGCTTTGATCCCTCTATGATACCTTTTAGTGTTGAACCAT
>JAFGHB010000012.1 GCA_016930255.1 Methanomicrobia archaeon
AGGCCCTATTCGCGGTGCACTGATTATGGGTCGCTACTTGGACTCTGGAGAGATAGAGGATCTGGGAGAGACGACACAAGTGTCTCTCAGTGCGCACCGGTTCGACGATTCGCAGTTACCTTCCGATTTTAAAGCGGCGGAATCATTTTTATCTGAAGATGCACATATCTTCATCCAACCACTGAGTGAAGAGTCTATTGCGGGATACGCCCTGTTAGAGGACATTTACGGGCAACCCGCGCTTGTCTTGAAAGTGGATATGCCCCGGAGTATCTATGGGCAAGGCCAAGCCACTGTGAATTATTTTATCCTCTTGATTCTGGCAATAGGGCTTATGTTTAGCGTGGCGGTCCTGTTGTTCTTGAATAAGTTTGTACTCGCTCCGTTGAGCCGCCTTAGCGATGGCGTTAGTAGCATAGGTGCAAGCAGTGACCTCTCACACCGAGTCCCCATATCGGGAAGAGATGAATTTTCGAAACTTGGCGGCACGATCAACGAGACCTTGGCCTCTTTAGAGCAGTCCCAAAGAGCACTGCAGGAGAGCGAGGAGAAATACAGTACATTCTTCAAAACCTCACGAGACCCCGTATTCATTACGTCCAGAGATGGCAGATGGCTGGACTTTAATGAGGCTATGGTGGAGATTCTTGGTTATGAAAACAGGGATGAATTGATGAAGGTTAACGTGCCCGATTTATACGCGAATCCCGATGAACGGGGGCAGCATATCAAAACAATTGAAGAACAAGGCTTCTCAAAAGAATATCCGGTCAATTTACGACGAAAAGATGGTGGTATCATCAACACCCTTATCACGTCGGTTGTCAAAAAAGACGAAGCAGGGAACGTTATGGGCTTTCAAGGAACAATTCGGGACGTTACGGAACGCAAAAGATGGGAAGAAGAACGAGCTCGGGCAGAAAAAAGGCAGTTACACCTTATCAAAGAATTGGAGCGCGTCAATGAAGAATTAAAGGATTTTGCGTACATAATTTCGCATGATTTAAAGGCCCCTCTGCGCGCTATTACGTCGTTGGCTCAGTGGATATCGGAGGATTATGCGGATAAACTGGATAACGAGGGTAAAGAGCTGCTGGATTTGCTGATGAGTCGCGTGAAGAGAATGCACGCGTTAATTGACGGTGTCCTGGAATATTCACGAATCGGGCGCTTGGAAGAGGAAAAGAGTGAAGTGGATTTGAATACCCTTGTCTCAGGAGTAATTGACCTGATTCAGCCTCCTGAAACGATAGACATTGACATCGTCGACCAGTTACCGACCATTTACTGTGAGAAGACGCGGATGGAGCAGGTGTTCCAGAATTTACTGAGCAACGCCGTACGGTATATGGACGAGCCAGAAGGGAAAGTGAGGATTGGCTGCACCGAGGAGGACGGGTATTGGAAGTTCAGCGTTGCGGATAACGGGCCGGGAATCGAGGAGAAATACTATAAGGACATCTTCCAGATGTTCCAAACTCTGAAACCGCGTGACGAAGTGGAGAGTACCGGTGTTGGTCTGACCATAGCGAAGAAGATCGTTGAGAGCCAGGGTGGTGAAATATGGGTGGAATCAAAAGTAGGCGAGGGTAGTACCTTCTTCTTTACCGTTCCTAAAGAGGCTGGAGGTGATAACCATGAGAAAGGACGTCTTGATACTCCTGGTAGAAGATGACCGCGTCGATGCAATGACGGTCAAACGTGCTCTTAAAGACCTCAAGGTCACGAACCCGCTGGTTATCGTCTCCAACGGCGAAGAGGCATTAGCGTTCTTGCGAGATGCACAGAATGAACGACCCGGAATTATTCTCTTGGACTTGAATATGCCAAAGATGAACGGGATAGAATTCCTGAAAGTGGCAAAGCAGGATGCAGCGCTGAAGAGTATCCCGGTCGTCGTCTTAACCATCTCGCAGGAGGAGCAGGACAAAATTGACAGCTTTAATCTGGGTGTTGCCGGATACATGATCAAACCCGTTGACTACAAACAGTTTGTAGAAGTGGTAAGAACCATTGACTTATATTGGACCCTCAGCGAGTTACTTAACCAGGAGAAATGAGCTAATGAACAATGGGAGCTACAACGTTTTAGTAATTGAAGATGACCCAGTTGACCAGAGGGCGTTTCGGCGGTTTGTCAAAGGAAATGGCTCTCCCTATAATTACACAATTGCCGAATCAGTAGCAGAAGCGAAGAGTATTTTGGCTGCCGAGAGATTCGATATAGTGCTTTCAGATTATTTGCTCGGCGATGGCACCGTATTTGATATATTTAACCTGAAAACCGATTTGCCTATCATACTCATTACAGGGGCTGGAGATGAAGAGATAGCAGTGAAAGCAATGAAATCAGGCGCCTATGATTACCTGATAAAGGATCTGGAGCAGAATTATTTCAAAGTTCTACCAGCTACGGTAGAAAACGCAATCAGCCGAAAAAAAGCGAAGGATGCACTACGGGAGAGCGAAGAGAAATACCGAACGTTAACGGAGAATATCAATATTGGGGTTTATCGAAATACCGTTGGACCTGATGGTAGTTTTATCGAGGCGAATCCGGCGATGGTTAGAATGTTTGGCTATGAGAGCAAAGAAGAGTTCTTTGCAATAACGGTCGCAGATTTATATCAAAATCCAGACGATAGTACGAAGTTTAATGAGAAACTCTTACAGGAGCGATTTGTACGGAACGAGGAATTACCGTTAAGGAAGAAGGATGGTACTCCCTTTATTGGTTCCGTCTCGGCAGTAGCAGCAGAAGATGGGGGCGGGGCAGTAATATTTTATGATGCCATTATCGAAGACATCACCGAGCGTAAAAAGGAGGAGAAAGAACGGGAGCGCATTCTTAAAGCGCTTGAAGCAAAGAACAAAGAGCTTGAGCGGTTCACCTATACGGTCTCTCACGACTTACGATCACCGCTTGTCACTGTACAGGGCTTCATTAGTATGCTCCAGACGGACTTGGAACAGAATGAGCGAGAGAAAGCGGAAACCGATTTGAAGTATATATCAAACGCCGCTACACAGATGGACACACTGCTCAGTGACACTTTGCAACTCTCACGCATCGGTCGCGTGGCGAACCCGCCAGAGGACGTGCCGTTTGGTGAGATCGTTCATGAAGCACTGGAGCAGACCGCCGAGCAGATAAAATCGAGTGGCGCGGAAATCTCCGTGGCTGATGACCTCCCTACGGTTCACGTGGACAGAATGCGGATAGCCGAGGTGCTGGTGAACCTCATCGGGAATAGTATAAAATACATGAGCGATTCGGTGAGTCCAAAAATAGCGATCGGGCATCATAGAAAGGACAAAGAAGCCGTATTCTTTGTGAAAGACAACGGGATAGGAATAGACAAGAACCAGCACGAGAAGGTCTTCGAGCTGTTTTATAAGTTGGACAAGAATAGCGAGGGGACGGGTGCAGGGCTCGCGATCGTAAAACGAATAATCGAGGTGCATGGTGGTCGTATCTGGATCGAGTCAGAAAAAGGGACGGGTTGCACGGTTTATTTCACAGTGCCCGTTGTGCGAACGAACTAAGGGGGTTTGCTACGGGGCGCACCGTCATTGAATGCGCAGCTATAAATGTGAAGAAGAAAAATCATAGCTTATGGATGCCCTCGGGAAAATTGTAATCGCCTTTTCTTTAATGGGCGTGTGCGTCTTATACTACCTTTCATTAGTTGTAACGCCCCCGTTTGTACCCCTGGATGAGATCGCGCTCCATGAAGGGACGGTCGTACGCACAAGCGGGGTTATCACGGAGTTCAGTATTACAGAATCAGGCAATGTGCTCATAACACTGGAAGGAAACCAATCGGAGCTTCTCTTATTTGTCGATTCAGCGGATAAGGGTACTGAGCTGTTAGATCTGGGTTATGGCGATGAAATCGAAGTAGAAGGGAGCGTGCAGGTATACCGGGGCGAGTACGAGCTCATGGTTTCGGGAGCCGGCGTAAAGAAGGTGACGAATGAGCGCGATATAGCGTTTGTATCTCAGGTAGCAGCGAATCCAGAGGAGTACGCAGGCAGAAGGATCCGTGTTGTCGGTTACGCCGAGGATGTTTACACGCACGTCTTTTATCTCCGCAATGAAGCCGGCACCCATCGAATGCGGGTGGCGCTCATGGACATCACAATTACAAACTCAGCGTTAGAAGAAGGGGACAAGGTAATTGCAGAGGGCGTGTTGTCGTATGATGCGGAGAACATGCGGTACGAGCTGAATGTGGTCGCGTTGCAGCCAGCGATCCTTGTGACAGAGTTGTGAACAGAGCGCTAATCAGACTCTACCATCACCCACTTGTCTTTGCCTTCCCATATCCGTATGGAATGCAGCGTTACGCCCAAATTCGAGTCGTTCAACCGCTTCTCCAGCTCGACTTTGAGGAACAGAGCGATATTCTCGCTCGTTGGATACGAGATTACCTCGTTGAGGTACGTATGATCGACGAGTCCGATCACATCCTCGATTACCGCTTTGACATCCGCGAAATCGGCCACACACTCGATATTCTCCTTCTTCGCGCCTTGCACGACGATATCCACTTTATACGTATGGCCGTGCAGGTTCTGGCATTTGCCGGGATGCAGTGAGAGCGCATGCGCAGCGCTAAAATCGGTTGTTACTCCTAATTTCATCTCCTTATCGATCCCCGCAGTTTTTAAAAAGCTGCTTTTTTTAAAAAGCTGCTGTTTACTCTACACTAACAATCGAAGTTTCTTTAATATTTAAATAACTGTGATTGATGATAGTATAGTAGTACGATGGCACGAGGGAAGAACACAGTAGGCAGGAAGATCAGGCTTGCAAAGGCAAACAGGCAGAACAGACGGGTTCCTGCATGGATAATGGTAAAGACAAGCCGCCGGGTGACCACGCATCCGAAACGGAGGCACTGGCGGAGGACAAAGCTAAAATTATAGTATAGTGGAGAGTCGAGAATGGTAGAGGAAAAAGGCGAAGGAATAAACGAGCGGATTTATACAATACCACTGCGAGCGGTAAAGAAAGCGCCGCGCTGGAAGCGGAGCAATCGAGCAATAACGTTGATACGCGAGTATTTAGTGCGACATACAAAAGCTGAGTATATTGTGTTGGATAGGACGATAAACGAGAAGGTGTGGGAGCGCGGCTCACAGAAACCTCCTTCCAGGATCCGCGTGAAGGTAACGGAAGAAGAGGACGTCATTAAAGCTGAACTTGTAGAATAACTGAGTAAGGTATCGTGATGAAAAAGCGAGGGGAGCACGAGACAAGAAGGCTCTTTAATGTTAATGGCAGCTCGTATATAGGGGTTTTCGCGACGTGTACGGAATCTCTGGTTCTTGTGCCTCCGCAGGTAGCGGATCGATTGGCTGCGGATCTGGAGCGCGCGTTGCAGGTGAAAGCGCTCAAGACGTTGATCGCAGAGACCTCGCTGGTCGGCTGTTTAGCCACTGGGAACTCGAATGGCTTCATTTTCTCGCCCTATATGCTGGACAGCGAGCTCCGGAGGCTCGAGGAGCTAACCAAGGCCGAGGGGTTGAGTCTGAACCTGAACAGGTTGTCTCGAAGTGACCCGATGAGCGCTGCGGGGAATATCATACTAGCAAACGATACGGTTGCGCTCGTGCATCCGCAGTTATCGGAGACGGCGATAGAGATCGTGAAGGACACACTGGGTGTGGAGATTTATACGGGCACAATAGGCGGTTTGAAGACCGTGGGCATGGCCGCGGTAGCGACGAACAGAGGCGTCTTAGCGCATAAAAACGCCACGTATGAGGAGCTGGAATTTTTGGAGGAGATCTTCGATTTGCCGGTTGCGATAGGGAGTGTTAATTTCGGCGTGCCGGTAATCGGTGCCGCGGTGCTCGCGAACACGAAGGGCTACGCTGCGGGGGATGAGACCACGGGTGCGGAACTGGGACGGATCGTGGATGCACTGGGCTTTTATGAAGAACCGCCCGAAGAGGATTCTGTGCTCGATTGATAGCGAATGGATTCGGGGATTAGATTGGCTATTTTTCCTCTTTTCTTGCTTCGGCAATTTTTTGAAACGCTGTTTTCATTAAATCCTCACTTTCCTGGATCTTTGCAAATGCTTCCCGCATCAATTCGCTACCTTCTTCTATCGGCTTGAGCCAGGCTTCAAACAGGTCCTTCGCGCCGCCAAAGGGTTTAAGCAGCTCTTGAAACACCGCCACCGCTTCTTCCGGCGGATTGATCCAGTCTTTATATTTCCCTTCCGCTTCGCCTATTGGTCTAACCGTTGCCTCAAATGCGCTCTCCACGTCTTCAAACGGTTTAAGCAACTTCTGAAACTCCGTACTCGCAGCCTCGAAACGTTTACGCAGTTCTTGAAACGCTTTCTCCGCTTCATCAAACTTTTCAACCAATTTCTTAAACTCGCCTTCGTCCATACTTCTACTAAGGGAAGGACACAAGATATATCTATGTGTATGCTAACGAGGCGGTGGCTATGGGGTACACAAAAGACCAGGAAAAAGCCGCCTCGTAATAGAAATAATGAGTAACTCTGTAGTTACGCCGGCACAAACTTCGTGCCGTAGTAAATTATTCCCCGCTCGCCCTCGTCGCCTAATTTCCTGAAGACCGCCCGCAGACGCATGCCAGTGTGCATCTCTTCGGGCTCGCAGATCACTTCAGAGAGCATGCGCGTGCCCTCGTCGAGATGTATAATCGCCAGATTATAGGGTGTTCGCCGGTTAGGGCTCTTTGGCGCTTGATAAACCGTTGTGTAGGTGACCACCTCGCCAGTGCCCTTGAATTTATACGGTTCGATTATCCCTTTTCGCCTGCATTGCGGGCAGACGGTGCGAGGCGGGAAGAAGTAACTGCCGCAATTCGTGCAGCGCGTGCCTTCTAAATTATAGCGCGATTCCTGCCACCGCCAGAACTTTGCCGTTGCCGCCATTTTAGCCTTTTACCTCTCTTACTCATTCTACCTCGTGATCATAAAAGACCTGAGCGCCACCGCCCGGGCCATTCTCGCGAACATTTCTTCTATGTGAATCATAGTATTAAAAGAAGTGCACAGGTTTAAATCCGTATCGCCTTCGTACACCACCAGCCGTGCAAAGAGGCTCGCGTCATCGTTCGCCGTTGCACGCAGCATCTTTTTCCGTAACGCTTCGTGTATCTCGACGAGCAGTTCCCTCCCACTTATGCGCTCCTCACGCATCAAGAATTCCAACCGTGCGCGCAAATCTCGGTATCGGCCCGCGAACGCCAGATCGACCAGCTCCTCAGCCTTCCGCCGCTGGAAGAACGCATTCCGGGCAACGGCCTCTATCTGCTTCTTACCAAGCGTCGGTGCGGACAGCGCTGCAGCTTCCATGATCGTTATCGCAGCGCCTGTATCGCCACGCGCATAGTCTGCGAGCGTTTCTAAACCGCTATCCGTGATTGTTACGCCTTCTTTCTCTGCGATCGATCGCAACAGCGGCTCCAGCACACCGCTTTTATCCAGTGAGCGGAAGTGGAGGTTCAGGCATCGAGACCGAATCGGGGGAATGATGGCTGCGGGTTTCGTGGTGGCGAAGACGAATCTGCAGGTCCTGTTGCTCCGTTCCATAACCCGCCGTAACGCTTGCTGTATATTCCGGGGCAGTAAATCGGCGTTACTGAAGTATAAGAGTTTGAACCGGGCATTTATGGGTGCCAGCGCTGCGTATTCACGTATCATCTCCTTGAACATCACCACGCCGGATTTCTGCTCGTCATAAAAGAATTTGAATCGTTCATTCTCCTTCAGCCATTTCTTACCCTGCTCCACGAAGTCGGAGGTCTCGATATGCATGAGGTTCTCATCGTAGAACTCACCATACAGCTCCCTCGCAAGCGCATAGACCAGAGAGGTCTTACCCGATCCTTTGGGCCCCCAGAGCAGTAGATTCGGCGCTGTTCCTTCATTGACAAAACCCTGCAGCCGTTTCACCACTTCGTCATGCCCTACAATCTCCTCTAACCGCTTCGGTCTGTACTCTTCAGTCCACATGACAACCGTTCTTCTAACTCTATCGCCTGCGTTCCTCGATCCGCGTAGCCTGGTTTAATGCGATCGCAAGGGCTTTGAAGATCGCTTCGATCTTGTGGTGTTCGTTCTCGCCCTTTGCGGATACGTGAATAGTGAAGCTCGCATGCGTAGCGAAGGAATTGATGAAATGGGCGACGTTCTCCGTGCTCATATCCTCCACTCGCTCGGTATCGAAGTCAGCCTCGAACACGACGTAGCTCCTGCCGACACCGCCGATACTCCCGGTGTCCACGGCACATTGCGCGATCGACTCGTCCATGGGCACGATTGCAGAGCCGAATCGAACAGTCTTCTCGCGATCTTCGGATTCCGCTTTTCCCAGCGCCTTTTTAAACGCTTCGCCCAGCACGATCCCGGTATCTTCCATCACGTGGTGACTCAAGTCTCCCTCGGCCTTCACCACCAAATCGAAGAAGCCATGACGCGCAAACGTAGCGAGCATGTGGTCAAAGAATTTGATCGTGGTGCTTATGTCGTTCGTGCCCGCGCCATCGAGGTTCAACTCTACCCCGATCGCCGTCTCCTCCGTCCTCCGCTTTAAACGTGCCGTTCTCATTTTGATCAGTCCTTATAACTGCTAGCTATGTTAGGTTAGCGATCGTTATATTTAAAAATAGCTGGTGCACTTCTTATAGATAGATGAACGGCGTATGAACGAAGCCAAATTCATAGGAAGAGGGAAAGCAAAGGATATTTACCAAAGACCAAACGGTGATATCGTTTTCGTGTTTACCGATCGCGTTACGGCGTTTGACGGCATAAAGAAGGCGGAATATAAGGATAAAGGCGCGATTTGCTGTCAGCTCACCTGCTTCTGGTTCGAGAAGCTCCAGGCAGCGGGGGTGAAAACGCATTACAAGGAATACGTGCCGCCAAACATGTTAGTGGCAGAGGCCGTGAGTATTCTGCCGGTGGAGGTCATTGCGCGGAACTTCCTCTACGGCTCGTTATGGAAACGGTATAAGAACGGCGAGGTCGAGATAAGCAGCGAGTTTATTCCCGAGGGGGCCGATAAGCGCGAGGGCATGCCGCTCGCGAGAAGTTACGTGGAATTCACGACCAAATTCGAGAAGGTTGATCGGCCGGTAATGGAGGCGGAACTCGTGGAGAACGGCTGGATGTCCGAAAGCGAGATAGCGCATCTCAAGCGCGAGACCGTACGGGTAGGAGAGCTCATGAGCGCTTATCTGGGCCAGAGGGGGATTATCCTTGCGGATTTCAAGGTGGAATATGGCCGGAGCGATAAGGACGGCGAAATACTCCTTGCGGACGAAGTAGGCACGCCGGACGGCTGCAGGTTCTGGGATAAGGATGCGTACGATAGTGAGGGTGAGATACTCAGTTTGGACAAGGACGTTTTTAGACAGGAAAAAGGCGATCTCTCAGAGGTTTATCGCGCGGTTTACAAGCGGATAGTGGAGTAGCTTCTTTTTGGTAAGCAAGTCCGGGTGCGGTGTACGTATGAATAGGATCTATATCTTATATCACGGGTCGTTCGGTGAGCTGGTAACCGAGCATCTGGCCGCGAGCGGCTTTGCAGATCGGATTGTATGCCTCTACGACCTCAAGGTCGCTTCTGTGTCGCTGGACGAGCCGGAGACGGACCTGCCAGAAGACTTACCGCTGTGCGAATGCGATCTGCTCCTGGTGCTGGGGATACTGCCGAAGGCCGGCGATCTTGTACCGATCATAGCGGAGAAGACGGGTGCGAAAGCGATCCTGTGGCCCATCGAAGATCCGAACCTGATACCGGAAGGAAAATATTCAATTGAAGCGGCGCTCACGGAGCGCGGCATACACGTCGAGTTCCCGGAACCGCTCTGCTCGCTGGAGACGAGCGATAATGACGAAATCAGATCGTTTGTCGAAACGTTCGGCAAGCCGGAGTTAGAGCTACGCGTGAATGAGAAGAGTAAGCTCATCGAAAGTGTTACGGTTCTGAGAGATACCCCGTGTGGGTCAGCTTCGAAGATAGCTGAGAAGCTGGTAGGGCTGTCGTATGCGGATATGAAATCGCTCGAGGAGCAGATCGGGCAGATGCACGATAACGAGTGCGTGGCGTATATGGGTCCGGAGCGACCGATAATGCAGGAGGCGGGTAAGTTGCTGATCGAGGCGGTGAAGGGGGCTCTCGCAACAGACTCTAAGAAAACTTAATAAAAACGGTTCCGCATAATGCTGTCATATCGAATATTCTAGAAGAAAAGCGATCGAAAAGTTTTTATGGTGATTTGCCATTTTTGTTCTCACCATAAGAACGTATGGACAAAACAGAGGCAACAAGGGTGGAGAACAAGAAGCGCTCTGTGTCGTGATTACAGGTCTCGTATCGTAACTGCGGGATATTTCAACGCTGAGACTCCGCAAGAGACGTTCGTGTGTAAATCTCCACCAGAACTCATCTAGATTGGAGAGAAAAAAATGCTAGGGGAATTCGTGCATAAAGATATAATGTTGGATTGTTCTATTGATCGATTCGTTAGAATTGGCATTCCTAAACCATATGCAGAAATACTTCTCAACGAATTACATCTTTGCACAGGTAACTCAAATTTCAAATTTGTGCTGACAACAGAGAGAGTTTTCGGGGATAACAACACAAAAGGTTTAGAAGAAGGTACTATCTCATGTTCAATCGGTAAAAGTACCTGGGAACCTCCAAGAGTGGTGGAAAATGGTGGAATTTGTATAGCTTTTCTCTTCTTCTCGAATGTTATGTCCATCAAATCATGGATGGCAGTCCCAAGAAGAGGAGGGGGGTATGATTATTTATGTCTGGATCTGCAAGATAGAAAGATTGTGGTGGAAGTAGGCGGAAGAACGGGCGAATATGGCGCTAAGAAAGATCTGAGTTATAAGAAGAATCGATTTCAACGTTTAGGAACAAGAACTGAGCCAACCTATATTTCATCAGTGGGTTTTAAGGAGGGTGAGCATATTGTCTATAAATACAACTGATAAAAACGACTTAATTCGCAAATGCACTGAAAAATCGTGGTATGCGGTATCTGTACACAAAATGGCTGAGGGAACACAAAAACGGAAAAAAGCGAACGAACTAGGATATGATACAACTCGACTTATCCTAGAACTTCTCCGTATGGGTAATTCAGACATTGCGATAGAGATTAGTATGACCGCTATTCAAATGTTTTTTGATGGTCATAATTATCACCAAGTGCTATCATGCATTGGACGGTTGAGGGACTTATTTGAAGGGTCACGACTCGAAGAGGACGTAAGCTACTTTGAAACCTCTGCAGAAAAAGCTCTAGGAAAAACTGATACAAGAACAAAAGAGGACAGGATGGATATTTTATATAGCTTGGTTTGGGAAAAAGGTAGTATTGGAACTTCAGATGCAATGAAGTTATATAGAGAGCGAACTCAAAAAACAATTAGTGAGCCAACCATTGTTTCTTACTGTAAGATGCTCAAAGTTGAGCAGAGAATTCTCTCAGTTGGTGGACCTACAGGTAGACCTATTGAAATGTTCCCAAATAATTCAATTTCTCTGAATAGGGGGGGCACGTACGATAAGGTGAGCTTTTTTGAGGGGGTTTTAATGCCGAAAAGCAACTTATTCGAACCAATTTGGGATCTCCCGCATAGGAGAAATGCTCTCGTATACGAAGTTGAGAATGGGAATGATCCTAGGGTTTTTGCATTAATTGAACCAGGCAAATCCATTCCTCCTAGATTTAGGGGTGGTATATCTGAACTGTCCCAAAAGTTGGTAGGTGTCGAAGGACGACTGCACCCTATAAACTTAATGCCTGAATTTGGTTTCAAGCTTATCGCAGGCATAACTGATGCAGATTTCCTAACGGAATGCAAAGTACGACCAGTGGGCCTATAATGAGCGAACTGATTAAGACTGTGGGAATCAAGCGAGCATACTTAGCGCGTTTATACTCTTTGTGCTGTAACTTAGCCGTGAATGATGTCTCTGTATTTATAGCAAATAGAAATATTACTTTTGGAGGAATGAGCCCGATATCTTCGTTTGAACTGTCTATTCAAACTCTTGATAGAAATTTAGATGATTTTTTTGAACCCTCCTCTAAAGAGCGTGCCAACATCCAGTTTACAGTATCTAAAGACGATTTTTCTAAAATACTTGCTCCATTTTCAAAGAAAGGGGGGCCTGAACAACCAAAGAAAGACACAGACATGGTTTCTTTAGAGATTAGGGAATCTGGCATAAGATTCCTTCAAAGTAAGTTTTACCATGAGAGTGAGGAAATTAAGGCGAAGGTAGGATATGGGGCGTGGATTCCTTTGCCAAGCGAAGCCTGGGAATTCTCTGTTTCTTCTGATATATTCTCAGAATACATTCATAGAATGACGGCATCTGGTGGGCCAACGATTAAGTTTAAACAAGAAGGAAGTACGTTATGGGTTATTAGCGATGCCGGTAAGGAAAAGCTTCCATCGCAAGCATCAAGACCTCGTAACTGCGAGATAGATGTCAGCAGAATGACTTTAATGAAAGTAAAAACACAATTGAGTGATTATGAGGATGCTAAAGTGGGTGTCAGGGATTTCTTTTTGGTCATCGAAGGACAGTGGATGGAAGGCATTTGTAAATGGAAACTTGAGGCGATTTAATATACATTTGAGTTTATTCTCTAAAAATGAGTGATTTTTTATTCTTGTTCTGAGCAAATAGAACAAGATAGAACATTGTTCGTTTTTATTCAAAAGCATTGATTGGAAAGGCGAGTCACTTGTCAGTTATATAACAATTATCAAATTTGTTGGTGCTACTACGCTATACCAAAAATAGAATTATTCCCTTGTAGAAGAAAGGCTTAGAGATAATTCCTGAAATAAAGCTCACCAATGTACTTCTCGTGGAAGTTCTCCTCTTCTTCGAGTTTTATATGCTTGATCCTTTTGGCGATCGCCTCTGCCTCGTTCCGTTTGGTCTTTGATACCAAAGCTTGCCGTGCACCTTCGATCGCCGCATTCCCGATCTTTTCCACTTTATCGTGATCGATTCTCGGCAGGAGCCCGATGCGCATCGCATTCTCCACATTGATGAAGTAGCCGAACGCCCCGGCCAAGAAGACGCGGTCGATCGCATCGAGTTCGATCCCATACCGTTCCGTCAGAACTTTTATGCCCACTGATACAGCGGTCTTTGCCAGATTCAACTGATCTATATCCGATTCTGACAGACTGATCGTTTCTGTTATGTTAACCCCGTGTGTCGCGCCGTAGAACTTACCGCGACCGTTAATAATGTGTTTATCCAGGAGTTCAGCCAGCATGTCGATCAGGCCGGAGCCACAAACGCCAACCGGGGCTGCATTGCCGACCGTTGTATATTTGAGGTCCCCGTTCTCTATTCGCACTTCTCGTATCGCACCGCAAACGCCGCAAATGCCGTGCGTTATGCTCCCGCCCTCGAATGCCGGACCCGCAGCGCAGGAGGTCGCAATCATCCTGTCCTTGTTGCCGAGCACGATCTCCGTGTTGGTGCCGATATCGATCGCCATGCGGATCTTCGCGCTTTTATACATCTCCGTCGCCAGCACGACAGCTAACGTATCTGCACCGATAAAGCTCCCGATTAAAGGGAGACCGTAAACCGGCGCTTTTGGATTTACCCTGAGTCCGAGTTCCGCGGGCGTTTTATGTACCGCATTCACACCCAAGGGCTCGTACGGGCTTATTCCCAGCGAATCGACCGGATAGCCAAAGAACAAATCGCGCATTACCGGATTGCCGACGATGACGATTTCGTAGACCTTTTCCGGGTCGGTCAGTTCAGCGATCATTTCGTTCACGGCGCTTCTGATCCCCCGCTCGAGTATCTCTCGCCCTTCTTTCGCGAATTCTATCCGCGAAATAACGTTATTCCCGTATTTCGTCTGCGGATTCTCACGCGCGTTGATCGAAGCCACTGCACCGGTTTCAAGATCCACCAGGTACATGGCAAGCGTGGTGGTGCCTATGTCAAGTCCGATGCCGTACAGTTCCCCCGCGTACGTGCCCACGTCGACCGAGTCGTACAACACCCGGTCTCCTTCGCGATGTACAAACGGCTCGACGGGGATTTCCCAGAAGTTCCCGGATTCCACAATGCAGTAAGCCCGTAGTGGTACGTGGACGAAGATTGGAGCGTTGGTATTCACAATTGTTGCCTGGCAGGCGAGTCTGTGCGTATCCTTGTGTGTGAATTTATGTTCGGTGTCCGTCTTCTCCGAGAGCGCGCCGGGGACGCTTTCTACTTCTACCACGCATTTGCCGCATCGGCCCTCGCCGCCGCATGACGCATTTATACCGATCTCCAACTCCTGCAGATATGAGAGGATGGTCCTACCCTTAACAAGTTCTGCTTCTTTCTCGGCATCCTCGAAAATAATCTTCATTATTCTTCATTAGTTTGTTTGGCAACTAAAATCTTTAAAGCTTTCAGAATCCTTAGGGTATTCTATGGGCGATACTGGAGAGATAGTTGATGCGCTACTCGATACCACCAAGAGGCAAATAGAAGCGTTTTGCGAAGTGCGGCTGAACAACGGGACGAGTGCGTATGAACTGATCGAAGAACTGTCCCAAGGCCTCCAGGAGATCGGGGAAGGCTACAGAGAGCGCTATTTCGATGCGGAACTGATGGTCTCCGGCTGGAACGCGAAGAAGGCGCTGGAGATTCTCAAGCCACTCTTTCATGAATGGCGGATAGGAGAAGCGAAAGGTAAGTTAGGTAAAATCGTTGTTGGCACGGTGAAAGGCGACGTGCACGACATAGGGAAGGAGATCTTGACGATCATGCTCTCTGCTGCGGGTTTCGAGGTCATTGACCTGGGGATCGACGTGGATAAGGAAACGTTTGCGGATGCCGTCAAGGAGACCGGAGCGGATATTCTCGCACTGTCCGCCTTACTGACGACGACACGGGAGTATATGGCGGAGGTGACGGAGTATCTCAGGAGTTCGGGCCTGAACGTAAAGATAATGGTCGGCGGAGGTGCAGTCAACGCAGAGTATGCTGCTAAAATCGGTGCGGACGCCTACGGCAAAGACGCCG
This sequence comes from Methanomicrobia archaeon, assembly GCA_016930255.1. Classification (NCBI taxonomy): domain Archaea; kingdom Methanobacteriati; phylum Methanobacteriota; class Methanomicrobia; species Methanomicrobia archaeon. The sequence goes on from JAFGHB010000012.1 coordinate 15,088, forward strand.
TTGAAGCGGTGAAGAAGGCGAAAGAGCTTTTGAATTAGCTTTTAGGAAAAGCCTACTATTCACCTGTATTTTTTGATAGCAGATCTAAATTGACGCTTCAGAACGCGGTTACCGGAACCATTTCTTGTACTCTTCATGCTCTTTTAGCGCTTCCGTCGCCCTTTCTCGTTCTTCTTGATGCCGTGTAAGGAATGCGAACATCAGCTCAGCAGCTTCCGCCTTGCACGCTTTGCACGTTCGTTTCCCGCTTTTGCAGTCTTCAAAAAGCTCTTTTATCTGGTCGTCGTCTTCGATGAGATGCGACATCAGTAACTCGTAAATCGTGCATTCGTTCGGCAAGCCCCCGAGTTTCTTCTGCTCTTCTACGGTCACGCGACCGCCGGTTTTCGCTCGTTTCACTTTCTTCGCCGCCTCTTCCGGCGGCTCGGTGAGCGCAATGTGACTTTCAGGAACGCTTGAGGACATTTTACCGCCCGTTAAACCCTGCACGAACCGGTGATAGGTAGCAGCAGGTAAACAGAAGCCGTGGCCGCCGTATTCAAGCTCTACATCCCGCACTATTTCCTCGCTCGCTCGCATAGCGCGGTCAATTTCGCTTTCGTCGATGCCGAAGAGATCCATGTGGAGTTCGTAGATCTTTTTCTGACCTTCTATTCTCTTCGCTATCTCTTCTAGCGCGCCACTGTCCGCTAACGGGGCTTCGCCCCGTTGACCACGAAAACCCTGTAAGGGTTTATTCTTCGCTCGTATGCTTATGTACGGCGTCCGATCGGTATGATACCGCTTCTCTATCATGAACATCCTCATTCGCGAAGCGATGTCCCGAGTTAGCCGGATATGCGGATCCTGGTCAACACCGACGGGAATAACTGTGGGTTTTGGGCCGCCGTATTGGTCGAGCTGCGGCTGCAGGATATCCGCGTTCTGCACTAGCACACTAATCATGTGCGAGATGTTCACCTCGCCCTGGAACCCGTAGATCGCGCTTAGCTCGCTGAAGTTCACCGCCGTTCCGAGTTCAAATGCGAGATCACGCAGCTCTTTGGTTTCCGATTGGAAATATATGTGGCCTTTATCGATGTCAAAGCCTAACGCGACGAGGCTCACGATGTATTCGTTCACGCCGGTATCCCGGCACTGCTGCCACGAAACGCCTCTGACCGAATGCGACTCCATATCCGCTATGCAGGCGAACGCATCGCCGCCCATGCGTTGATGCCAGATGATTTCGTCCATCACCATCTTGCCGCCCAGATGGACCCGTCCGGACGGCATGAACCCGCTCATCACGGCGAATGGGGTCCGCTCGTTCATCGCACGCAACACGTCCTCGTAGCCACGATGTCCGACTATTATGCCCCTTCGCATATACAGATGCGGCTGCTCTATCTGGCCCAGTATATCTGTGAATCGTGAGATACCGAACTCGTCAAAGAGCCTCGAATAATCCTTTATATCCGCAACACCCCACGGGTCTATCTCTGCCATCGCACTGATTGATTCTCCCCTCTCCTCGGTCTCCCCTCGTTACTTTGGATTTAGAAGTATTAAAGCTTGATTTTCCTCGCGCGGCTATTCGTCGCGTTGCACCACCTGGATATCGTAATCGTGTATTACCGGATTGGCGAGGAGTTTTCGACACATCTCATCCACCTCGCGCTTCACCCTCTCTTCTTCGTCTACACCCGCGGTTTCTGTTCCCGTTCCCGGTTCTAGCGTGATTCGAAACGTTTTCATTGATTTAACGCCACGTACATCGTTAAATCCGAGCAGATGCAAGGCTTTTTTCGTGTTCTCCCCTTCAGGGTCTGCAACGCCGCGTTTCAGCGTTATGGTCACGTCCACTTCGATGCTCATTTTACCAACCACTACCTGAGAAATGTAGATCTAGATTAAATTAGATTGACAATCGCGCTTTAAAAGCTTAGCCGCTTTCTTCTCCTGGCTGCACAAGGGTTATGAGCTGCCCGAGAAACCCATTTACCGTCCGTGCGCCGTCTAATTTCAGTCTCGCTGAGGCAAAAGTGAGCATTTTATAACACTTCTCTATCCTTAGTATAGGTAATGCTCGAAATCGTGTACATCAGTGTTATAGTTAGTGTGCTCTGGTTCCTCTACATCTATCAGAAGGATGTATTCGAGCCGGAACCGTTCTGGAAGATCCTGCGAGCGGTGGCGTGGGGCGCGATACCTGCGGTGCTCTTTTCGTATCTCTTGGAAGCGTATGTCTTCTTCTGGGCCGGGATATTCAGTGCACCGCTCGTGGAAGAGGCGTGTAAGGGGATTTACGTGTATCGGATGCGGAAGGATCCTCTGTTAGAAGGCCCGATGGACGGGCTGGTGTATGGCGCGGCCGTGGCGATCGGGTTTGAAATCGTTGAAAATCTGCTTTACAGTTTCTCTACGGACTTTGGCATAGAGCTCGCGGCGGTACGGTCCATCGCGGTCGGGCATATTCTGTTCACGGGGCTCTTCGGCTTGATGGTGGGTGTGGCAAAGATCAGGGGGAAACGGCGCATGCTCGTTTACGGCTTTATCGGCGCGGTATTGATGCACTTTTCCTGGAACATGCTGGTCAGCGTGCACTGGGTATCCTACTTCATTCTTGTTCCGGTATTCATAATCATTCTCAAGCTGCTTGCGGATATAGCGTGGAAGTACGAAGTGGACGCGTATATCTCACCGCGCGACGAGATGGAGTATCGTGCATGGCGGTTCATTACTGACCATAACGGTGCGTCTACCCTTGCACTGGCCGAGGAACTCGGTATCGATCCGCACCGGACGGCATTGTTCATGAAGCGGATCGGCGGGAAATTCGATCGCGAACAGAAGCGATGGTTCCTGGCTGCAGCTGCTGCGGCGGCGCAGTCTGAGCGGGAGCTGGAGCCGGAAGATCAGATTGCGGAAGAGCACGAGTAAGACGCGATCGCGATCGCGCGGACGAATCGTAACCCTGCTGTTACTTATCCTACCCCCTCTATCCAAATCTCGTACCATAGATTTTCCTGGGAAACGCGCCCTGTGCGAACTCTACCTTCTTTTCGCCCTTCACCAGCTCTTCAGATGCGTACGCCTCGATGACTTCACCGACGAACAGATTTTTATCGCCCGTCTCGATCTCCTGGTTCACCACACATTCCATCCATGCAACACACTCCGCGATAACCGGCGCTTTTACCCTGCGTGCCGGCTGCGGCGTCAAGCCAGTCTCTTTGAATTTATCGACCTCAGAGCCCGAGTGGAACCCGCAATAGTAGACCTTCGGCTCCAGCGCTTTGGGCGGTACATTCACCACAAATTCCTGCGTGCGTTCGATTAACCTACAGGAATACGCCGCTCGACCGATAGCGCAGGCGATGAGCGGCGGCTCCTTCGAGACGGGCATGCAGAAGCTGATCGCGACGATGTTCGCTTTGCCTTCGAGGTCACCGCAGGTGATCAAGTAGTGCCTCATCGGCCACAAATACTCAAGGTATTCGACGTCGGTTTTCATTTTTCGGGGCATCAGTTTTTCCATTTTGTATAACGTTCCGTGATTTTACGTGTGAGGCTTTTGAGCTGGTGAAAAACCGCAAAAACTGTAGCGTATGAGGCTTTTGAAACGAGCATCAATGTTTGAGTTCATAGCTATTAAGCTTGATATAGCTCTTTGCATCTTCAAGAGCTTTTACGCCACACATATTGATAAATGTACAGAACCTCTCTGCGATGTTTTCTAGTTTATCGATGTTTTTGTAGTCTTTGGGCGGTCGCTGCCGCCAAGGAGTTTTTGGTTGTGGTGTAAGTATTATCTCCTCCCAAGGGGAAACAAACGATTGTCTCACCTTATCCCCTTTCATTCCTAACTTTTCAAAGAACCCGGGAGGTGGATCGTTTCTCGCCCGGCCTCCCTCAAATATCGCTGAACGGTGCTTAGACACATCGTGTTGGTCAGCAATGGTGCCAATCAACTTTCGATTTTCTTTCCAGTAACTTTTCAAGGAGGGGAAATAGGTATCATATCCTTTGAGTCCGTACCACCACCTCTTCTGGGATGGTTTTCCTAAGATGTTTTGAGGGGATGTTTTCTTTAATTTCTGTTCATTAGTGACATCCAAGAATTGGGTTGAACATTTAATGTACCCAAGAGCATTTAGTGCAAAAACCATACATTCAATTGCTGAGTCCATATTGAAAAGAATTGATGATAGATGATACTCTGCCCTCTGAATACTATTCATAAATGGCACAGGTAACGCCCAAGAATGGACTGCATGATAGTTAATTTGGACACCAAGGACTCGCGCATATAATCCATACAGCCCGCCTCGAAAGTGATTGAACCAATCACCTCTGTCACCCAAATTATATTTTTGGTCTGCTAGCAATGCAAAGTCATCCAAAGCTTCATATGATGACAAGTCAAATGCTAGTGTGTATTCAGTAGACATTTTTTTACTCCAATTATTACCTCATCCTTCGGGTCTCTTTTTCTCTCTGCTCATACGCTCGATATTCATATCAGCTAGCTTATGAGCTACTTCTCGTCCATTCTCTAAATAGTATACCTGCTCTCTACAACGCCATTCATTTTTTCCGTTTTTGACCTCTATAACCTTTACCACGGGCTTAATTTTTCCACACTTTGAGCAAGACCCCATTCGACATTCTACTGGCTCGAATATTTTAAATCTAGTAGCCATTTTATCACCTTCTAAGAAGTAGAATTTATTTTTCCGGGATTCACTTTTCTGATTTTTATCCTTTCGGTGCAGAGTTTTTCCCAAAGAGGTATTAGAGCATCAAGGAAGCCCTCGGGCAAGCTACTAATAATATTTCCTTCAGAGTCAAGATATTCAATTGGCAATAAAGCAGTAGCTTTAAACCTAAAGGATGAACCTGGGCGATCTGAAATATAAATAGTCTTTTTTATCCATCTAAAACACAACCCTTCCACATCTTTTGCCCTGAACCGCAAGCCGCCATCTTCATTGATCTCACCAAACTTAATACCGAGTTGCCACAAGCAAGGTACCAAAAGCCAAAAGGTCAAACCATTTAACTGGTGCGTCACGGCATGGCACTTCCCACAAAGCGTTTGTAAATTTTCTTCGTTGTCAGTTCCACCAGTGTATCTCGGAACTATGTGGTGAGCGTGCACCACTTCGTTCGTTGCACCACAGTTTTGGCACGTATAATTGTCCCGCACATAAATCTTGCGCCTTAATTTATCCCAATTATCAGAGTTATTCAATATTTCACCTCCTTGGAGAGGTCCGAAATGTACGAGCCTTCTATAAAATATTAGGATCTAAGAGTAAATAAACCATGTGCTTACACACATAACCATGGCTCTCTAAACATTCACACGCCGTGGTTTTCGATTATCCATCAATCTTCCAGCGTCGATATATCGCCAACGTCCATCCCGAGCTCCTGCGCCTTGAGCACGCGCCGCATGATCTTCCCGCTCCTTGTCTTGGGAAGCGACTCCACGATCTCTAATTCATCAGGCACTGCTAACGCGCCCAACTCGCGCCTGACGTGAAGCTTGATATCCGTTATCAAATTCTCTGAATGGTTCTGACCCTGCTTGACGATGAGGAACCCTTTGATGCTCTCGCCTTTGAGCTCGTGCTATTTCTCGATCACCATCTCCTCCACAGCCATGCCGAAGTGCCGTGCTGATTCCGTAACGTGCACGAGCACCTCGTCGCCCACTTTCAAATCGACCACGGAAATCGGCCTGTCCGTACCCATTAACTTTATCGTCTCCGCGTTCTGGAGAATGATACTGCACGGTCTCGTCTCGCCCTTGCCCTCACCAACGTCAACCTCGGCTTCCACGAGCATCAGCGGTCGCTTCTCTATCTTCACTCTGCCAATGACCGCTTTGCGCGCACTTCCTGCTGCGCTCACTATGAGCACTTCATTACCGGACTTCAGTTCCGAGAGATACTTCGTCTTCTCGCCCACGAGCGCGTACGCGTAGACCGCACCCGCATTCACTCTGAACGGTCGCGCCGCAACGTACGGGCTCTCTTCTGATTCCGAATGCACGAGGAAGAGCACAAACGACTGCGAGCCCACGAGCATTCCCTCGCCGCGCACCATCAACGAGCAGGTATCCACGCAGACACGGTCGCCCATTTCCAGTTCTGACACGTTCGTTATCCGCGCGGTTGTTAGCGGCACAGTGCCCGCGGCGCTCTCGTCACGGATCTCCACCGCTCTCTTCAGCTCCGAGACGTCGTCCGTATCAATAAGCACGCCGTCAGCGCCGTACTCCAGCGTCTCCAGTGCCGTCCTCGTCTCTTCCGCGGTCTGCACACCCGCGATCACCTTCGCGTCCTTATGCTGCAGTTCCGCAATGATATTCTCCAGCGGGATGATCTTCCAGTCCTTCCCGATAACCATCACGTAACTGCTGTGATCCGCAATACTCACGGCAAAACGCTCATAAGCCTTGCCGCTTAGCTCTACATAACCCGCAGTGGGCTTACTACCCGAAGTACGCTTCAACGCGCCCACGACGCGCGATTCGCTCAGGTCCGATGGGAGCGGTAGTGTGCCATCGCCTTCACTCCGTTTACCGTAAACGAGCATATCCGCCTCCTCGCCGTCCGCTTCGGATTCGTTCACGTGAGCAGCGATCGTGATGCGACCCAACTCCCGCACCTTTGCAACGTCCTCGGCTTCTACAAGCACACCGTCAACGCCGGATTCCAAACCCGCGGTAATCCGTGCCTTACGCACCGCCCATGCGCCCACATCAGCATCAGCCTTTATCCAGATCTCTTTTTCCTTTGCGCTCATCCTCAGCCCCACTCTCTCTTTTCGTTTCTCTTTTCTCTCTTCCTTCCTTTCTTTAACGTAACAATTCAACTGAGACTACGGAGATTAAAAAGACCTCTTCCTTCTTTCTGCTCTACCGTTACCGTAAAACATAACTATCCTAACCAATGCCGTTTGTGCTCGCGTAAGTAAGTAGGTAACCGCTCACTTCAGAATCTCCATCGCTTCTGTCGCTGAAAAGCCTTCGTGTACGACCTTACTCATTGCTCTCGTTATGTTTGCCGGGTTCTTATGCTGGAATACGTTCCGCCCGATCGACACACCCGAGGCACCTGCCGCGATAGCATCCTCGACCATCTTCAACACCTCTGCGTCCGTATTCGCCTTTGGCCCGCCTGCGATGATCACGGGCACCGGACAGCCGCTTATTACCTCCTTGAAGGAATCAGGATCGCCGGTATAATTCGTCTTGATAACGTCCGCGCCAAGTTCAGCACCGACACGGGCCGCATGCATCACCAACTCCGGGTCGTGCTCGTTCTTTACCTTCTTACCGCGCGGATACATCATGGCCAAAAGCGGCATGCCCCACATCTCGCATACCATCGTCATTTCTCCCAGCGCCTCGAGCATCTCCGCCTCGGTATCCGCACCCACGTTCACGTGCATTGAGACCGCATCCGCGCCTAACCGAATCGCCTCTTCTACCTGAGCCACGACCACTTTGTTCAAGGGATCCGGGCCCAGCGATGTGCTTGCAGATAAATGAATGATGAGCCCGATGTCCTTACCATAGCCTCGATGGCCTGCGATTACAATCCCTTTATGCAGTAGAACCGCGTTTGCTCCACCTTCGGCTACGCCATTCACCGCGCTCCTCATGTCCGTCAACCCGCGTATAGGCCCTGATGTCACACCATGGTCCATAGGAACGATAACACTGCGACCACTTTTCCGATCGACGATCCGTTCCATCCGTATGCTCTTCCCTATACCCATCTGTTCCATTCTCTCTCTTATGCTTGTCATTTCGTCCCCCCTCTTCTCTTCTACCTACTTACCTTTCTCCTATCCCTCTATCCCTCATATACTCCATTATGTTCCACAATTCACCGTTAGCCTTATTTATACTAATTAATCGTATAGTTCCCAGACTTATAGGCGCGCCTACCTCCTTGTACCGTGTACCACTCTTTCTGGTTCTCTTCTTCCAGCAGTAGCTTCGCTTTATGGTCATCTTCTCGTCTCGATGTTCATTAATGTACGTTGGAGTATATAAATGTACGTTTCTGGGTGCCGTGGGATGCGGCCGCTTCAATGTCGTGAAACAGCCACGTAAGAACAAAACCGTTACACGTGCTACGGTCGGTAAACGGGCGTTATTTCAGTCGCGTAGAGCACTCTCCGATTAAATCAAGTGCATCTTTCCTCGTTACTATCACTCATCTACAGCGGTCCAATAAACGAGTGAAACAGAAGCATTTTTGTATGCGACAATTCTGCTTTCCGCTGGGAAATATTGAATCGGGAAGATATGAACTGTTACAGTTCTGACTTGCAAATGAGTATCAAGGTCAATTTCAACAGCCTCGTGATAAGCATATTCTTTTCCGGGGTATGGCTCAATCGAGGCGTATGTTTCATTGTTAATAGTGTGTGGAGGAGGCGTAAAATTGCGCCAATAATCCCGATCAGCACCACCTGCTATCACTGGCGGTTGTGCAGGTTCTATAAAAACGTTATCTATCTCGAGAGGATTGCTGAAGTTAACACTTACCGACTCTACCTCGGAATTTTTTGGAATTTCAAATATTGTAATGATGTACGGAACCTCTGGTTTACCAATATCAGACAAGTAGTTAACATCATCGGTCATGGCGACCTCAAATCCGATATCCGCAGGGGTTAGATTGGAAATACTTGGATATAATAACCCTGCCAGTGCAGGCGTGGCATCAAAGTTTTGATGGATTTCCTGCGTTACCAGTGTTGGAGGGGTTACTTCTGGTGGAGGCGTTGGAGATGGTGGAGGCGTTAGGTTTGGTGTTAGGCTTGGTGTAGGGGAAGGCGCTGGGCTTGTCGTTAGAAAAGGCGTTGGACTCGGTGTTACAGTCGCATTATTAGATACCTCCTCAACGCAGCCTGATAATATCGTGGCTAGCAACACCACGGACACTACCACTATTATTATATCCCTGTTCACGTTATTCATCTCCTTTTGGTGTTGACTCGGTGGTGAAGCTCCATGTGATAGTTTCATATGGTGCACAATACTCCTCACCGCACTGAAGCGGCTCAGTCCTATTCAAGCCAAAAGTGACAGTGACGTTGTAGTCGGTATTGGGTTGAAGAGGTTCAAAGGGGTAAAATGAGTATTTTTGACTGTCTATCCCCACAGATTCCTTTTCGGCGTGGCTCATTTCTACACGAGGCACGATTTCCAATTTCACCACTTCTGGTGGTATCCATCGTGAGAATTGCACGGAAATATCGGTGTCAATTGATATATTGCTCCCGGTGGGAAAGGCTTCTTCCACGCGTTGTGGAAGAGGGACAATGCCATATCCCAATGGTTTAAGGGACTGGTTATAGGGATAGGTGAGGTCGAGAGGAATAGTGAAGTTTGGACCCCCCGGGTATGCTAGTATCGTTTCGGGTTCCGGTTGTGGACTATAAGGCGCCGGTGATGTGAGTAGTGTTGGTGGTGGCGTCACCCAAGTCATGTTTTGCGTTGGAGTAACATTCAATTGACGTGCTGGAGCTGGGCCTTCGGTTGTGAATAATGCTTCACTTATCCAAGCGGTATTTTCCCGTACAGCGACATAAACATAATCCGAATCCCCTAGTCGTCCGTACCGTGTACCTTCTTGCGTGAATACATCATACCCCGCGGTGGCGGTAATTGTCCAATTTCCTATTTCAACAGATTTTACTACAGCACTGAATTCTACTCTACCTTTTGGATATTCATATTCTTCACACAAACGATCATATTCTGGATCAGATCTATTCGGGCGTGGATGTTTACGTTTCTCCTCTTCTGGCACAATAATATCTCCAGCCCAAGTGAGGTTGCCACCCACTAAAACCAGCCCTTCTGGCAATTCGATTTGAGCCATCATATTAGATGCATCATTAACCGATGTTATTGCACATCTTAAGTCAGCCGTCTCATTCAACGCAGGTGCGTTGGAAATAGATAAAATCACCTCCATTCCCGTAGATGGCACTGATGGTGGTGGTTTTTCCGATGTGGGCGTCGCGCTTGGCGTTGGACTCGGTGTTACAGTCGCATTATTAGATACCTCCTCAACGCAGCCTGCTAACAATACCGCTGCGATCAACAACGCAGATAAAAATAACATTAATCCTTTATTTTTGGTCATAGCACAACATCACCTTCTCTTACCGCCTCTTTTCTACACGTAAATTAAGTAAACATAAAAACTTTTCGGGTGCTTCTGCGCCGAAAAATCAGAGAGCACAGGCCAACTGTCGACTAACTGGCAGGCTGTCGGAATAAGAACAAGAAAGGAAAAGGCGATCCAAAATCTAAACGTTACGTTACACCAACGCCTCTTCGAGCTCCGCTATCGGCACCCGCATCTGCTTCATCGAGTCACGTTCGCGCACCGTCACCGTACCCTCTTCCAGCGTCTCGTAATCGATCGTAATGCAGTACGGCGTGCCGATCTCGTCCTGACGGCGATACCGCTTGCCGATACTGCCGGACGTATCGTATTCGACGGGTAATGATGCATCCCGGAGCTGCTCGAACACCTCTCTCGCCTTGCTCTTCAACTCCTCGCGGTTGAACAAGGGAAACACCGCCGCTTTTATCGGTGCTATATCGCTTTTGAATCGCAATACTTTCCTCGTTTCCTTCTCCAACTGCTCTTCATCATAAGCACTCTCCAGCAGCGCGTAAATGATCCGATCGAGGCCAAAAGAAGGCTCTATGACGTGCGGGACGACCTTCCCTGATTCCGTGCGCACTCGCAGGTCCAGATTCAGAGAAGCTGCATGCGCCGACAGGTCGTAATCGCCACGATCCGCAATACCGACAATCTCCATCCACCCGTACTTATCACTCAGGAACTCGGCGTCCCAGCAATCGGTGGCATAATGCGCCATCTCATCACGATGATGCTGTCTGAGATGCAATCGATCGCGTGGAAGTCCAAGGCTCTCCAAGAACTCATTCACGCGCGCCACGTGATAGCCCAGATACGCATTCGCGATTATGCCCCGACTAACCGCATCTCCTGCGCTCGTCTCCTCCGGTTCGCCCTCGCTCGGCACGATCCGCAGCTTCCTGTCCTTTACGTCCTCAAATCGCGGATGGTTGTCCTTCTCTGCGGGATCCACAAAGAGCTCCACCTCGGCCATGGTGAACTCACGCAGTCGAATAAGGCTCTGTCGTGGCGAGATCTCGTTCCTGTAAGCCTTCCCTATCTGCATGATGCCAAAGGGCAATTTATCGCGGTTGAACTTGAGCAATCGCTGGAAATTGATGAACATGCCCTGCGCGGTCTCCGGTCTCAGATAGCCCTCGCTTTTTCGGATCGTCTGCTCGTCGCCTTCACTCTTGGTCACGCCTATTCGCGTCTGGAACATCAAATTGAACTCGTCAGACGCTTCCAGCTCACCGCCGCATTCTGGGCAGGTCGCATCTACATTTATGGTGTCATCCACACGAAAAATGGCCTTGCAGCGTTTACACGCCATCGTGGGGTCGGTAAAGCACTCCAAGTGCCCTGAAGACTCGAAGATGGCTCGCGGTGCTATGGTCGTCGTCTCAATCTCGTGAAAGCCTTCTCGGCGGTAAAAATCACGCCATTTCTGCTCTACGCGCCTCTTCAACATCGCACCTAACGGCCCGTAATCGTAGAAACCCGCCGCACCACCGTAAATTTCAAACGCCCGCCATATGAAGCCACGCCTACGCGCAAGCTCTTCTGTTTCATCCTTCCGTCTTTCTTTATCTGCTCCCACCATCGCTCCTGTCTAATTGCTCCCGTTCTTTAAAAAACAGTAAGGTAAATAAGAAACTGTGAAGTGCTCTCTTGTCGAGTAGCACTCGCCACTTCTTGAGATTGAAAATCTGGTGGGTTCACCAATAAGCCAAATCGAGCGGCTCAGAAAGTCCTGCTACGACGCACATCCATCGCCTTTCTACAATAAAATCCGCAGAATATCTCGATCGATGAGCATCCCGATCAATTTCCCTCGTGCGGACACAACAGGGAGCTGGTCGAACCGGCCTTCACGCATCTTCTGCGCACACGCACTCACGCCGAAATTACGCGTCGCCGTAACGACATCCTTCACCATCACGTCCTTTACCTGCTTATCCGGCAATCGTATCCGCGATACACTGTAATACAATTTCATCGTATCTCGCATCCCATCCAATGACCACTGATCGTCATCAGAGCCTAAAGACAGGTCAGAACGGCTCATTCCTTCTTCTATCACCGCAGCATTTATCAAATCCTGATCGGTTATCAATCCCGCCAGTTCTAACGCGGAATTGAGCACCGGAACCGCTTTCACCTTCGCCAGCTCCATTAATCTCCCTGCAACTGCTAACGGCATCTCATCCCACAGTGCGACGGTCTTATTTCTTACATACTCGCTTACTGAGGTCTTATCGTCCCACGTCGCTATTTCCCTAATGAAATCAGCAACGGTTACGAGCCCCACGAGTTTTCCCTCATCCACCACCGGTAAACGACGGATTCCATGCGAACGGATAACCTTGGCAGCCTCTGCAATGGTCGTATCGGGGCTAATAAGAATGGGATTCCGGGTCATGAGCAATGCTACCTGCTCCTCAGTCGGGTTTCGCAACAGATCTTGTCGCGTAACGACGCCTACTACGTTCCCCTCCTTAACCACGGGAACGCCCGAGATGTAGTTCTCCTTGCACGCCTCCAGTACATCCTCTCTCGTTCCCGGCACGGTCACGTACGCGACGTCCCCCACCATTATGTCCCGTATCGTCATCCGCTCACGTTCGTCTTGCGTTTTCGTCATTCCGCTTCTAGTATTTTGTAAACGGCATCATGGGGCCTTACCGTACCTTTCACCTTCAGCCCGATTGCCTGCCCCCGAGTAGCCGTCTCCACCTTAGTGTTATCTATCTCCATCGACTCGACCACCTGCTCAAACGAAGTTGTTGCCCCTTCTACTCGTATTCTATCCCCTACACTTATATCGTCACTCAGTTCCACCACGACCACGCCTATCTTCGAGAAGTAATGTGTAATTTTTCCTATTAGCTTCTTCTCAGCCACGGCATCCACCTCATTCGGTTTATACTATCCTTTATTTATACTATCTTGTACTTGCCTTCATAATGTAAAAAAGGTATCTCCTTGCCAGGCTCAATCCGGTCCTGCATGTCCTCCGGTATCTTTAGCTCAATTGTCGAGTAATCCTCCAGGTCCATAATCTGCGCGGTCTCCCCCATAAGCGCAAGCACCTGGCCAGTCTTTCGCTCTATGATTGGCACATAGATCTTCGTCGTAACCGGATGAACTGCCGTTCGCTTCTGCGAATCAAATACGCCAATCGCTTCCATCCTCGCTTTTGCCGCTCCGTGCTTACCCGGCTTTGAACTCGTTATGCTCATGATCGTGCATGGCTCGTCATCTATGATAACATACTTACCTTCCTTCAACATCCTTACCTCTGTCAGTTCCTTCATGTTTTATTCCACACCCGCTTTTCGCCCTTCTTTCCGCTCCTTTTCGTGTGTATCCTTTCTTACACTTATGCCTGCGATAAACTTATAAGTACCGAAAACATAAAGTTGATTGGAGGGAGTAAAGAACAAGGTGGCGTGGCTCATCCTAAAGATTGTGGCTCTCTGTGTGCTTTTGCTCCTGTCAGGATTCTTCTCTGGCTCTGAAACCGCGCTCATCCGGATAGGAAAGCTAAAAGCCAGATCGCTGCTCAAAAGAGGCGTTAAAGGCGCTGATATCGTCCAGAAACTGGTAAACGAGCCTGAAGTTATGCTCACCACCGTGCTCATTGGGAACAATATCGTTAACATTGGAGCGTCCGCATTGGCTACTTCCATCGCCATCGAGTATTTCGGCGATCTCGGCGTCGGCATTGCCATCGGTGTGATGACCTTCTTAATCCTCACGTTTGGCGAGATCATGCCCAAGACCTTTGCCGTGCACCACGCCGAGCGATTTTCCATCGCGGTTTCGAAGCCGCTGGAGATATTGATTTTTGTCTTGCGACCTCTTGCAGCGGTTCTTTCAGTAATAACACACGCTTTTGGGAAGCTCTTCGGTCTGAAGATGCAGCAGAGCAAACTGATCTCCGAGGAGGAGGTGAGGTCGCTGCTCGATATAGGCGAGGAGGAAGGGGCGATAGAAGAGGACGAAAAGCAGATGATGAAAGGTGTGCTCAAGCTGGATTATATAAACGTAAAGAACGTAATGACCCCGAAGGAAGATATGATATGTCTCGACGTTAATCAAACTGTGGATTCTGCAGTAGAGTTAATAAAAAAACATGGCTATTCAAGAATTCCGGTATTTGAAAAGACAAAGAACAATATTGTAGGGATATTATACGCGAAGGACTTGCTGATAAAGGAGAGTGAGAGCACTAGTTCGCTCATGAAACTGATGAAACCTGCTCATTTTGTAAAGGAAACAGCACGGGTAGATGACCTCCTTAAGGAATTTCGTGAGGGTAAGTTCCACATCGTAATTGTCGTGGATGAAGAAAAGAAAACAAGCGGCTTGGTTAGCCTTGAGGACCTTCTGGAAGAGATAGTAGGAAGTATATACGACGAATACGACGTGAAAAAAACAAAGAGCTAAAAATAAGGGGAATAAGATTAGATCGTATGACGACAGGTAGAAACCTACTTCTTATATCTCATCCTCTTCCGTCTCTTCTTCAACTTGTGTTTCCGCATCTTTGCGACCTTTCGCTTCTTTCCGCAGGGAATTTGAACTCACCACCTTTCTTATCTTTTAGTCCTTTCTCTTATTAAGTACTGTAATTACATTATTTTAAAATGCATAAATATCTTAGTAGTGTGTGTGAGGAAAAGATTGGGAAGGAGATGAGATGGGGAGGATAGAGCGGCCGCCAGGTTGGATATTGAAATACAAGGAACGGGTAGAGAAAGAGGAGATAACCGTGGATGAGATTCTCGAGGAGGAGAACAAGATACGAGAGACACCAATCAAAATATCCTCGGTGACACGGGCGATAAATGCCATGGGTCTTCCTATTACCGGATTGCGAAGCGAGAAGCGAGGCAAAAGTGAAGGAGAAGGGATAGAAGGAGAAGCGGAGGGAACGTTCACGCCGGGCGGGACGTCGGAGGGGATAGAACGAGGCCCCGGATGGCTGCAGATATACCATGAGCGGATAAAGAACGGCACTATAACCGTCGAGGGGATTCTCGAGGAGGAGAACAAGATACGTGCAGAGCCTATAAAGATAGCAACGGTTAAGAGAGCGGTGAATGCCATGGGCTATCCCATTAGCGGGATGCGCAGCGAGCTACCGGACGCGCTGACAGAGGGAGGCGCTGAGGGCACAGTTGAAACGGGCGGAGCATCCACGGGTGCCGAGAAAGGACCTGGTTGGCTTCGGAAATATCGTGAGCGGATAGAAAGAGAGGAGATAACCGTAGATGAGATACTCGAGGAGGAAAACAAGATACGCACGGTGCCTATCAAGAGATCGTCGGTGACTCGCGCGGTAAACGCCATGGGCTATCCCATTAGCGGGATGCGCAGCGAGCTACCGGACGAGCTAACGGAAGGAAAAGAAGGAGTGAAACCAAAAAAAGCAGGCAGGGCAGAAGCGGTTGCGTATTCTTCTACTATTGGTAAACTATCAGAATCGACGCTGAAGCGATTTAATGCGATTAAGAAGAGCTGGGAGGCGGACTTGGATAAACCTCTGCAGAATGACTATTTTGTCAATATTCTCCTCGCGTTAGCCAAGCTTGCTGAGTATGGTAAGTCACTCGCGCCCGTGAAGAGCTAGAACAGCAGAGCATGAAGATTCTGGTTGCCGAGTATGCAGTAGGCGGAGGCGAGGAGAGTGAATCGCTGTTACGAGAAGGTAAAGCGATGCTGTCAACGCTCAAAGCAGGCTTTGAGCGGACGGGGCATGAGGTGGTCTATCCAGAAGCGGAAGCCGATTTCGGGGCTGCAGTGGAACGGCTCTCGAAGGAAAGCGATGCGGGCATCGTTATTGCTCCGGACGAGGAGTTGTACTCGCTTACACGGCTTTTAGAATCAAATACAGCTAATTTGGGCTGTCCTTCTGAGTTTGTCAAGATATGCACGGACAAGCTGCGTACATCAAAATTGTTACACGCAGAAGGGATACCGGTGCCGAGAGTTGTAGCCGTGGAAGAAGTAGAAACGGCAAACGAGACCAGGTACGTAAGTAAGCCGCGGTACGGCTGTGCATCGGAGGGCGTCTTCATACTGAATGGGGCTAACTGTCACGAAGTTCTGTCATCCTACGGGAGTTCTGACTATATCATCACGGACTTCATACGCGGCGAGGACCTAAGCAGCAGTGTAATCGCGGGAAAAGCCTCCGTATTGCCGCTTACGATAAACAAGCAATTTATAAGAGCGGATGGCAAACGGCTGCGATACGAAGGCGGCTACGTGCCTTATTCTCTAGGACAAGAAGCGGATCGCGAGCTAATGAGCATAAGTGAGCAGGTGGTAACCGCGCTCCACGGCGCAGGCTACGTGGGGATAGATTTCGTACGGGCAGAAGGCGAAAGAACGGCATACGTCGTTGACGTCAACCCACGACCCACCACGTCTATCGTGGGAATCGCGAAGGTCTTGAAGAATTATGAAGTGGCCGATTTGATGCTCCGCGCGAAGTTCGGAACGTTGCCTGCGGCGGACGACGTAAAAACCGAAGGGCGTTTTGTGATTAACCATTTTAAATAATTTATCAGCTCCTCAGAAAATATCTCTTTAACGAGTAGTGCCTGATCAGACGGGTGTAAAGATGCGTAAGGTCGAACGAATTGTAGGAATAGCAAAGGACACGCTGGAATTCATTCTGGAAGTGAGTAAATCGAGCCATCCGCGGGAGTTCATCGGGATGCTGTGCGCTGATGACGATCTTATCACCGACATTTTCTTTCTTCCCGGTACGATCTCCTCAGATGAAAAAGCGATTATGCGACTGAATATGATGCCACTGGGGCTTCGCTACGCGGGCTCGGTACACAGCCACCCGCATCCGGGGTCGACGAGACCGTCACGGCAAGACTTGCTGATGTTCTCCAAGACCGGCAATTGCCATATCATTGTATGCTATCCCTACGAACTGGCGGACTGGCGATGTTATAATGCGAAGGGCGAGGAGCGGAAGTTGGAGCTAGTAGTGCGGGAGTTGGAGCACGAGGGAATAGGAGAAGAGCAGCTATGGTGAGGGTATTGGCGACGGGAACGTTTGAGCTACTTCATCCTGGGCATGTGCTCTATTTGGAGGAGGCAAAGAAGCTGGGTGACGAGCTTTTTGTCATTGTTGCGCGGGATGCCACTGTGAAGCAGCGAAAAAGAACGCCGATTATACCCGAGGAGCAGCGGTTGCGGATGGTTTCCGCGTTGAAGGTCGTGGACCGGGCGATGCTGGGTAGCGAACGGGATATGTATGAACCTTTATATAATATCAAACCGGATATTATAGCATTAGGTTATGACCAGGCCTTCAATGAAAAGGTACTGGAAGAGGAGCTAAGAGAACGAGGCTTTCATTCACAGATTATTCGTATAAGGAAGCATAATTCAAATGCCTTCTGTAAGGCCGAGGCGATAATAAACAGGATATTGGAATCAGCGGAGGAAGGAAGATGGAAGAAGAGCGGGGATTAACTCGAATAGGGGTGTCGTTACCCTCAAATCTGTTGAAGAAATTTGACACGATAATACGGGGTCGGGGGTATTCGTCGCGGTCCGAAGGGATTCGTGATGCGATCAGAGCCTATATCGTGGAGTACGAGTGGATGGAGCGCGAATCAGGCGAGGAGATCGGGACCGTAACCTACATCTACGACCACGACCAGAGGGGTTTAGGCGATGAGTTAACCGAAGTTCAACATCGTTATTTGGATATGATAAAATCGTCGACACACATTCACCTAGATCACGAGAATTGCTTTGAGGTCGTGGTGATTCAGGGCGATGCGAGGAAGATAAAGGCGTTGGCGGAGAATATAATGAGTTTGAAAGGGGTAAAACACGTGAAGTTGACAACAACACATGGAGGAATATAAACAATGGACATAATGGATCAGGTAAAGAAAGGAACGACGACTGTGGGTTTAATCTGCGACGATGGTGTCGTGCTGGCGAGCGAGAAGAGGGCGACAATGGGCTCCTTTATCGCTTCTAAAGCGGCGAAGAAGATCTATCAGGTGGATGACCGACTGGGTGTAACAACGGCCGGCGTGGTAGGCGATGCGCAGGCTTTGATCAGAATGATGTCTGTGGAAGTGAAACTGTACAAGATACGGAGAGGGGAGCCGATGACAGTAAAAGGAATGGCGACGCTGCTCTCCAACGTGATGAACGGTCAGCGGTACTACCCGTATATCGTGCAACTCCTGTTAGGCGGTATAGACCGAAATGGAGCGCATGTATTCTCGATAGACCCGTTTGGTGGCAATACGGAGGAGAAAGAATTAGCAGCCACCGGTTCCGGTTCGCCCATCGCTTATGGTGTGCTGGAAGATCGATACTCGCCGGGGCTGTCGCTAGAAGACGGGATTGCACTCGCGATACAGGCATTGCATTCCGCAATAAGGCGTGACAGCGCCTCCGGCGGCGAGATGGAAGTGGTGGTGATAACCCCGGAGACGTATGAGACGTTAAGCGATGAGAAGGTAACAGAGATAAAAGCTTCTTTTAAATGAACCCTGGATTAAGTAGGGGCTCTGGTAGGTTTACGAATATAAGATGAGCTGAGCGTAAAATACTCGCACTGCTGAGGGGTCTCCTCCCCGAAATTGTAACAAACAAATAGATAGATAGCTAGATAGTTGGAGCATGTGGATGCAACATAGAACCGAAGAAAGAGATTAAGAAGAAGGATAGACAATGCGGCCTGAAGAGAAGCTTTTAGACTTAAAGCGGAGAATAGTGCAGTTATTACCGGACACGGTGAGCATAACCGGCGTGGAATTTGAAGGGCCGGAGCTCGTCATTTATACCGAAGACACGCAGACGTTCGTAGACGACGGCGCGATCGTTCGAACGTTAGCGAAGGAATTGAAGAAACGGATCTCGGTGAGACCGAGCAGTAATATACTGATGGATCCGGATAAGGCCGCAAAGGTGATTCAAGAGATTATACCGGACGAAGGCGGGATAAAAGATATTTATTTCGATATGGACAAGGCAGAGGTAATAATAGAGGCGGAGAAGCCCGGATTGGTGATCGGCACGCGCGGTGCAACGCTGCGAGAAGTGGCAAAGGAGATCGGGTGGCGTCCGAACGTTATTCGCGCTCCGCCGATACAATCATCCACGATAAAGAGCATACGGCGGTATCTACGGGATGAGAGCGATTTCCGGAAAGACTTTCTGAAGAAAGTCGGCCGGCAGATATACCGTGACAAGACTAAAGAGGACGAATGGCTGCGTGTAACGACCTTAGGTGGCTGCCGTGAGGTAGGCAGGAACTCATTCATGCTTTCTACACCGGAGACACGGATTTTAATCGATTGCGGCGTGAGTGTGGGCTCAGAGGGGACGCCGTATCTATATGTCCCCGACGTATTACCGATCAGCGATCTAAACGCGGTGGTAATAACTCATGCGCATCTTGACCACTCGGGCTTGGTG
Source organism: Methanomicrobia archaeon (assembly GCA_016930255.1). Lineage (NCBI taxonomy): Archaea > Methanobacteriati > Methanobacteriota > Methanomicrobia > Methanomicrobia archaeon. Next base: position 34,737 of record JAFGHB010000012.1, read on the forward strand.
CCGCTGCTCTTCAAATATGGGTATGACGGGCCTGTTTACATGACCCAGCCAACGAGGGACCTTATGGCGCTGCTGCTGCTCGATTATATCGAGGTATCAGCACGGGAAGGAAAGCGGATACCATATGAGTCGTCCTACATACGCGATACGATACGACATACGATTCCGCTGAAGTACGGCGATGTCACGGATATAGCGCCCGATGTGAAGCTCACGCTGTACAATGCAGGGCACATACTGGGCTCTTCGATTGCCTATTTCCATGCAGGTAAGGGGCTGTATAACGTTGCCTTTACCGGTGACATCAAGTACGAGCGCACGTTCCTCTTCGATCCGGCCTTCAACGGCTTCTCACGACTCGAGGCGTTGGTCATGGAAGCTACGTACGGCGGTATGAACGATATGCAACCGTCGAGACGTGAAGCAGAGCAGAATTTGAAGGATGTCATAGAGCAGACGATAGAGAAGGGCGGTAAAGTGCTCATACCCGCTTTCGCGGTCGGTCGTTCGCAGGAGGTCATGATCGCACTGGAAGGCCTGCAATTGGAGGTGCCGGTGTATTTAGACGGCATGATCTGGGAGGCAACGGCAGTCCACTCTGCATATCCCGAGTACCTCAACAAGAATCTCAAGAATTCTATATTCCAGGGGGAGAATCCGTTTTTGTCCGATATTTTCGTTCAGGTGGACGACGCGGAGAAGAGGCGGGAGGTAATAGAGGAGGACAAGTCCTCGATTATCCTTTCCACGTCAGGTATGCTCAATGGCGGGCCGGTGCTCGAATATTTGAAAGGGCTGGCGAGCGATGAGCGGAATACGCTGGTCTTTGTGGGTTATCAGGCGGAAGGGACGCTTGGGAGACGGATACAGAAGGGCTGGAACGAGATGCAGTTCTCCCATGAGGGCCGGCTGGAGACAATAAAGGTGGCGATGGACATAAGCACAATCGACGGCTTCTCAGGGCATTCTGACCGCAATCAACTAGTGGAGTTCGTGAGGCGGATACGACCGCTGCCGTCCAAGGTGCTGTGCATGCACGGTGAGAACAGCAAGTGCATCGCGTTAGCAAGCGGGATACACAAGAAGCTCAGTATAGAGACGAGCGCGCCCATGAATTTGGAGACCATTCGGTTAGTATAGTATAAAGCAAGCAGCGGTTTTTCCTTTACGTACACAATTCATCGCGGTTGAGTTGAAGAGCAAGGCGTGAGAGAGAGGTGTTTGAGCAGCTCCGGGATGCATCGTTACCCGTTGAATACGATACATCAGGCAGTATAGGCAAGCGCTATCGCTATCAAGGCGAGTTTTAGGTGAAGCAGGTTCGCGTTCCAATAGAAACGCCACAAGGAATTTTTTATGTTTTTGTTAAGTAAACTTTGAAACTACCCGGTATAAAGTGATGCTGGTATGGCTTTGATCCCTCTATGATACCTTTTAGTGTTGAA
>JAFGHB010000013.1 GCA_016930255.1 Methanomicrobia archaeon
GATATAAATCAATAAATACATTGTGATTTACAAAAAGTCTAGCAATCCAAAGATAGTAATTTCAGAATGCCTAATATGAAAATAAAACATGTCATTACCCTCATTGAGATCTTGAGCCATAAGATCGCACTTTGAAATTCCCATATATTTTGTGGCTTCACAATTAGATTATCCGGTATGAGTGTAGAATATTTTCCTGTTTCTGTTTCTCTTTGAGCTGGCGATGTTATCCGTTTTTCTTTTGCCCATTTTTCTTCAATTGCTTTTATTATTGCCGTTCGCGTATCATGGAAAAAACGATGTTTATACAACGCAATCGTTAATGCCAATAGCAATAGTGATCCAAGCATCAAGACCAAACCACTTATGAAGTCGTCATCTATGTACTTATAAGCGGCAGCAAGCGTTACAGAGTTGATTATATTGAGCGATTTCTTCGTCCGTCATATCATACCTCCTGATATCGTGCTTGTCCCATCAGTCTCTAACGTACATGCCCTGAATATGGAAGCTTGTAATTTAGCAAAGGGCGCGTGCAAATTAAATAGAGATATATTATACATGGTTTAAAAGATTTCTTATCCTATTCCTCACACCTAATAATCCTCCAATTCGTTCACAATCTCTTCCGTAATAATTCCTTTCGTTCCGTTCACGCGCTTTCTCTTCGCAACACTTTCCGTAGGATGAATACCTCAGTTTCTTCTATTCCAATTCCACTCGTGCCAATTTCGTTGACAACGACCTCGAGTAATGATATTACTCGGGCACCGTAACAACGTGCTTACAGCACTTGTCACCCCACATTCTGGACTCTTCAACGTTCATCGTGGCGTCAGGATTGATTCCCCGAGCTATTCCCTCGAACATGGGCCACGAGCAGTTGACGCAGACCTTCTCCCACGGTGCGTTGAGCATCTTCACCGCTTCCATTACTGGACAGAAGCCCTCGTTCTCACAAATCACCTTGTTCCCTTCCACCTTCGCGGCCTCGGTCATTCCAGCAACTTGGGACAAAAATGCATTAAGCGCCGCGGCCACGGCATTCGCGTCGTTCCCTTCGATCTTCATGCTGCGCTTGAGGTTCTCGCCCATCATCTTTCCCATTTGCGCGTAATAGTTCTTTGCCACGTCAAATGCACCCTCGCCAAATTTGCTATAGTACGACATTACCAAGCCCACACTTTCCGCTCGTGCTTGGGCAAATCCCATTTGTTTTTCGGTAAGTGCCATCTACATCACCTCCAATTACTGCTTACAGCGGGATGCCATATAAAATTTTCGATTTGAGTTTATTGTGCGAACGCGAATTGAGATCACCTACTGACTCGTTCACGATCCAGAGAGTGCTCCTACACGGTATCCAGCACGTCAATCACTTTTTCCGGTTTCGTGACCACCACAGCACCGTTATGTTTCAGGATGGTAAGCCGTTGAGTGGCTTCGCCATCGGTAAAATCCCGTTTCGCTAGTGGGATCGTTTCAACGACCACGAGCTTTTTACCCTGGTGCGTCAGTGCCAGCTCCGCCGCTTCCACATTCTTGAGGTTACCGAACCCCACGGGGATATTACAGAGCACCACGACGTCCGCTTTCTCGATCTGCTTAAGATGCGCGTTAAAGGTGTCCGCGGTTATCGGCGAGAACGGCGCTTCGGTCACCACGGGAATGTTCAGGAGCTGCGCAACTTCGTGATCGGTATCCAGCAGATTCACCACACCGGCGGTCACGTTGTAACCGCGTTCAGAAAGGAGGTGCATTAGCGATGCGCCCTCACCACCGCCGCAGATCAGATGAACCGTAATCTCGGTGGTTCTCCGTCCCGCCTCGGTTGGGCGTTTTACCGATGCCGGAACCGGAGAGACATAGCACTGGTTCGTCATTTCGTGCCGTTTCACAATAACGTCCGCGCCGAAGGCTGCTTTGATGTTTTCTGCGGTTAACACCTCGTACTGCGAGCCTATCGCGACGATCATGCCCTTGCGTAACAGCACTAACCGATCGCAGTACTGCGCGGCCAAATTGAGGTCGTGGATAACTGCAATGATGATCAGGCCTTCGTGCGCAATCAGGTACTTGAGGAGCTCCATTATCTCGATCTGGTAATTGATATCGAGATGCGACGTCGGCTCATCCAGCAAGAGAACTTTCGGCTCTTGCGTCAGCGCGCGTGCGATGACCACCAGCTGTCGTTCGCCGCCGCTCAGCTCGGTTACCGGCCGTTCCGCCAGATGCCAGCAGTTGGTCAGCTCCATACACCGGCGTGCGATCGCTATATCCTTCTCACTCTCCAGCTCTAATCGTCCCAAATGCGGATTGCGGCCCATGAGCACAATGTCCAGAGCCGAGAAGTCGAAATTGATGGCGGTATCCTGCGGCACCGTCGCGAACTTCCGTGAGAACTCCCGATCCTTCATCTGCTGCACTTGCTCGCCGTTTAAGAGAATCGCGCCCGTTCGCGGCTTCAGGATACGCGCTATCGTTCGAAGGAGCGTTGTCTTGCCCGAACCGTTCGGCCCGATGATCCCTAACAGCTCGCCTCGGGCCGCACTGAAATCAACACTCCCCAGTACCTTCACACACCCGTAGTACGCATCCACATCCTTTATCTCTAACGCCATCGGCAATTAATTACGGTTACGTCGCATCCGTATCCCCTTTTACGGCGATCTTCACCATTGCAGGCCTGATAACCTTCCCACGGAGCAGATAGCCCTTTCTCAGTACTTCTATCACCGTGTTCTCCGGACGGTTTTTGGCACTCTCCTTCGCGACCACTTCGTGCCTGAACGGGTCGAACTGCTTGCCTTCGGCCGCTATCTCCTCGAGCCCTTCGCGTTTCAAAAGCTTGTTGAGCTGCTTCACGGTCATCTCCACACCTTTTACTAGCCCTTCAGCATTGCTATTCTCTTGTGCATGCCCGATCGCAACCTCTAATGCGTCTTTAATCGGCAGCAAATCGAGCACAAAACCTCCACGGAGATAATCGCCAAATTCGCACTTCTCCTTATCCGCTCGCCGTTTATAATTCTCGAAATCGGCCTTCAGGTATTTTAATTGGGTTACGTATTCTTCCTCCTTGCCCGTTGATCGCTCCTCCACTTCTTTACGCTTCGCCGCTAACCCCTCTTCCAGAATCTCCACGGCGTCGCCTATCGCCTCCAGCTTCTTCTCGGTCAGCTCTTCAGCGAGCATCTCTTTTATTCGCGCCAGCTCGGTCGCTACTCCCCTCAGTCCGCCTTTTGCACACGTAAGGTCGCTTAACTCGGCCTCTACCGTCTTACTGCAAGCCTCAACCTCTCGGGACAGGCGATCAATCCGATCCTCAAAGTCCTTTCTCCTGCTCTTTTCACGCTTTGTCATGGTTCATTGAATGCAAAAACTATCCAAGAAACTGTATATTCTTACGTAACGCTCCTTTTTAAATTTGATAGCATGTTCCTGGGCATAGATGTGGGAGGAGCGAATACGAAAATAGCCACCTCCGACGGATTCGTCGATTCGCTGTACGCACCGCTATGGCAGAATAAGGCGTGTCTCTGCGACGTACTGCCAGAAGTGATCCGGAGGTTTGGAACTGAGATAGAAGCAGTCGGCGCGGTGATGACCGGCGAACTCAGCGACTGCTTCGATACAAAACGGGAGGGCGTTTTACAGATAAAGCACGCGCTTGCTGCGACCTTTGAAGCGCCACTCTTCTTCGACAAGAATTGCACGTTCCAAGAGGGGGCGGCAGTGGATAAGGATCCGCTTTCGTTTGCCGCGACCAACTGGCTAGCCTCGGCAACGCTCATCGCTGAGCAGTATCACGATGCGATCTTCGTGGATATCGGCAGCACGACGACCGATGTAATACCAATAGTAAACAGTGAGATACGAGCGCGAAAGACAGACCTTGAACGACTGAAAACTGGCGAACTGATTTATTCCGGCATTTTGCGTACCAATATTGCCACGCTGCTGGATAAGTTCGAAATAGGTGATAACGAAGCGTGCGGCATGTCCTCAGAGCTGTTCGCAATCACCGCGGATGCCTATCTCGTGCTCGGTACTATAACGGAGGCTGATTACAGTTGTAGTAGTCCGAACAGCTATGCCTTTGCGAGTCGAGAAGCTGCTGAGAAAAGCAGAGTAAGCGCGTTGCAGCGGCTGGCACGAGTCGTCTGCAGTGACCTCGAAGAGCTTGGAGAAAAGGGCGCGGTTGCAATTGCAGAGCAGGTAAAGCGGGCACAGGTAAAAGCACTCCAAGCTTCGGTGGGCATGGTGAAAGCGAAATACGGCCTGGAAACGGTCGTAACAGCAGGAATCGGGGACTTCATCGTGCAGGAAGCTGCGGATTCGGAAGATTTGCAGTTCGTATCGCTGGCTTCTCGTTACGGTAAAGCCGTAGCAGCCACGTTCCCAGCATTTGCGGTCGCAAAGCTCTTAGAGTACGGGCCTAATAATAAGCGTGACTAAAAACCCTCTTGGCTTTTCTTTTAGCACAGGTTTTCTTTTTGCAAAAAGAAAAAGTGTAATGATGCGGATCCTAAGTCTAACCGGCGGAGTGGCAAGCGGTAAGAGTCTCGTGCTGCGCACGTTCATGGAACTCGGCGCTTACGTTATCGATTGCGACGTGCTCAGTCGAGAGGTTGTTATACCGTGCTCGAAGGCGTGGTGGGAGATCGTGCGTGTCTTCGGGGGCGATATTTTAGGAAAGGATTTGGCGATAGACCGCAAGAAGCTGCGCGCGATTGTGTTCAGCGATCATACGCAACGCGCGGCATTAGAGGCGATCATGCATCCGGAAGTGAGACGGAAGTGCGTGGAGCGAATAGAAGCGATAAAGAAGATAGATCCGAAGCCAAATGCGCTCGTTGTCGTTGACGTCCCGCTCTTGATAGAGACGGGAATGCAGAATGACTTTGATGCGGTAATCGTCGTTTACACTAGCGAGGAGACGCAGATGAAGCGGTTAATGGCGCGAGACGGCCTAACGAAAGCGGCAGCGCGCAACCTGATCAGATTGCAAATGCCACTGCAGGATAAGCTACAATTCGCCGATTATGTCGTATCGAACGAAGGCACGCGAGAAGAGACGGAGAAGCAAGTGCGTGCTCTGTTTGCGACTTTTACCTCGTAAAAGGCACGTAACCCGTCACCACCGACCCACGCCTATCTCCTTCAAGACATACAGGTCTATCTCATCTGCCAAGTCAGCGAAGCGCTTTTTGAATTCGCGTATCTTATCTAGCTTCTTTTTCGCTAGCCCCGCTTTCTCAAGTTTGTCCTCAAACTCCACCTCTTTATGGAAAAAGGCATCGATCAGACAGAAAATACTCGCTCTATTGAGTTGAAACTCCCTTAACGCGTCCATAGTACCCTCGCCCTTCTTATAGGCTTCGTGTATCACATCAAATTCGTTGAAAATCGCGTCACTATCCTCACAAAATTCGTCCACGGTTTTCAAAAAAATTTCTGAGACTTCTTTCTCTTCAGACATCGCTCTGTAATACTGAATGATAGTCTTGGAATTTAAATAGTTTTTGTTTTCTTTCTCAGCAGCGTTCCCGTTCACATACGTGGCCAATCATCATCTGGCTTTTGCGCCACCACCTCACGCACATCCACCGCGACGCCTCTACGCGATTCTACCATCTCCCAGCCGCTCATCTTCGCTCGACCCACACCAAACGCCTTGTCGCCGGTAAAGACAACCTCATCGTTCACGCGGATATGCTCACCTGCGCTCACAACGCCCGGCGCCAGTATCGACCCCGTAGGAACGAAATCGCCAATGTGCACCGTGTACGTGTACGCCGACATCAGTTCCTTAATTCGCTGCGCACCTGTAAGAGTGAGCACGAGAAGCCCGTATTCGGGCACGATGCGTGCAATCACATTACCACTCATGCTGAGCTTGTATTTTGGATACTTCCCGCTTATTTTCAGTCGTTCGCCTTCTTTACGCGATACGAGCGCGTTTCCCGCACCGAGTCCGAACTGATAATCAGCCATTGCCCTGATCATGCTCAGTTTCTTCTCAAAGCCTGATAATCGTCGTTCATCAACACACAGCTCGACTATTCGGTCTTTAAGCCGAGTCAACGCTTCTCGTGACGTTACGTCCTCGCCTTCCTCACATGTGTACATCACATCTTCTAGTTCCAACTCGTCCGCAACGCCAGAGCCGAGTTCCTTGTACGCTCCGCTGAGATGTGCGACGATGTGCTCATAGTTCTTAGCGTTTCGCTCGATATACGCACGCAAGCACGAGGATACCCACGCACGCTCTTCCGCATCCCAGTAGCCCGTTACGGGGATATCGTAGAACGCGGCGGGGTACACCACTTCCAGCTCACGCGGCACGACACCAAGCGGCGATGTCAGGATAACCTCATGAATGCAGCCGCTATACCGGTCAATCGCTTCGCTGAACTTCTCATGTGAAGGCGACACCGAATACGGCTTTCGTGCTGAGCAGGGCAGGAGCAACAGAATCTGCCGCACGGGGGGTTCGTATCGTTCCCGAACGCGGCTCGCAAATCGCTTCACTTCTATCCTCTTCAGCGATTCCAGCGTATTCGCCATCATGCCGTGATTACGAGCCACCGGTGTCCTTCTCTCGAAATACGCAGCTTCTTCGCGGTCTAAGATTCGTAATACCGCAGTAAAAAACGGTGATGAGCGTACTTTCAGCTCCACGTACTCACGCAAGCTGCCTGCTCGGATGTGCTCTCGTGCCTTCTTCAGCTCCTTCTCCAGCAGCAGCGTATTGTGCTTCGCCAATAACGCCGCTTGCTCCTTTCCCGCTTTTCCACGTAGCTCGTCTGCGGTTAACGAGGAGCAGGCACTACAGGTGCACGGCAGTTCCTCCAGTTCAGTCAGGCTTACAGCACCTTCCTCCGTGTGATAAATGCCCTGGTAGCCCTGGATCATCGCAGTCGTATCATCGATCAGATCCACACCCATGTAGCACAGTAACGCCGCATTCTCCGCCGTTGCAATCGCAGGAGCCCATAATGCGACATCGGGCGGGATCGCGTTGCGCGCATCGATAATGCCGCGGACGAACGCGCGTGGGCTATAAAGCAAAGCGGAAGCATAAGAGAGCACGTAACAATCGACAGATAACGAAGGAATCGCTTCCTGTAACTTGGTAAACAGAGGATGCACCTCAGGCAGGAGCACCGCACCTCGTGGAGCGTCCCACGAATCTTCTTTGAATAGATCACTGAAGTTCGCGTCTTCTACTGAACGCACCTCAAAGCCTTCTTTACCGCTGCTTAAGGATTCAACTTGGAAGAGCAGCGGCGTCTGCTGCTTCTCTCCTGGTAGAGACAAAATACCTAAACGTGCGGCGCCGTCTCGCTTCCTCACTTCGTAAAAGGTGCTCATCTTATAATTTCTAAAATTTCACTAGCTTTTGAAGCTTCAAGTCTAATCCGCGCTAGCTTGAGCGGTATGCCAAATTGGTAGGGTTATTTAATAAACAAGTGAGAAATAGTAGAATAAGGATAAAAATCAGTGATCGGCCATAAGGAGAACAAGAATAATGTCAGCTTTAAAAGCGCGAATGACTGAAATCATCCAGGGGCTGCCGGAGGATGCAACCTACGAGGAGATCATGCGCGAACTTGCTTTCGAACGCATGATAGAGCGCGGGCTGATTGACTCCCGTACCGGAAGGGTTATTTCCAACGAAGAGATGGCTCGGCGGATTCGCTTTTGAAGCTTCAGTTCTAATCTCCGATGGTCTGAATGGTATGCCAAATTGGTAGGGTTATTTAATGGGCAAGTGAGAAATAATAGGATAAAGCTAAAAAGCATTAGCCACCTATTCAACAAAAAAGGGAAGAACAATGGCGACCGAAAACGAAAAGAAAGAGACCAAAAAGCAACAACACGAGAAGAAGCGTGCTTACATTTCCCAGTCCGACATCCCAATTTATGACATCGAAGGAGCCCTACGGGTTGCACGTGCGCTAGTCGAGAATTATGCAGGCAGGCCTGCGACGCCTCTTCAGGTTGCATCCGCACTCAACATGACCCCATCCTCTAGTACTTTCAAAAATCTATGCGGGGCGTCTATTGCGTATGGTTTTACCAAGGGAGGATCCTCTGCGAAGGAGATAGTGGTTGAGCCATTAGCGAAACGTATTTTGCAACCAACTAAAGAAGGTGACGACATAGCGGCTAAACGAGAGGCAGCACTGAAACCCAGGATCATAGGTGATTTCGTCAAAAAGTACAAGAACGCTCCACTGCCAAGGCGCGACATAGCCCTCAACGTGATCGCTGAAATGGGCGTTCCTAGGGAAAGATTAGAGTCTGTGTACACTATGATCTTAGACACGGCACAAAGTGTGGGATTTGTTAGGGAGATAAAAGACAAACAATTTATTGATTTTAGTGGTGTACCTGAGCCTATCAAAATAGAAGGGGAAGAAAAAGAGGAAGAAGAACTAGCCGGAGAGGAAGCAACTCAACTAGGTCCAACAAAGGAACATGAACTCCCGGGCAAACGTGAGGAGTTGGGTAAAGGTATCTTCATTGGCCATGGAAAGAATAAGAAGCCATTGGAACAACTGAAGCGAATTCTTGATCAGTCAAGGTTCCCTATAAAATCTCCATAGATGAACCAAATCTTGGACGCCCCATTGGTACAAAGGTCAAGGAGATAATGCAGTCATGTAATTGTGCTATTTTGATATTCACCGCCGATGAGGAATTCTTTGATAAAGATGGCAATTCGATATGGCGTCCAAGTGAGAACGTAGTACACGAACTAGGGGCAGCAGGATACCTTTACGGCAGCAGAATCGTGATATTAAAAGAGGAATCAGTGGAGTTCCCGAGCAACTTCAGAGACCTAGGTTATATCTCTTTCACAAAAGATCAGCTAGAAGCTAAATCAATGGATTTAATTAAAGAGTTGGTTGGATTCGGGATACTCAAGATTTCAACATGAGATAGCTGGCTATTTGCTTAATTTTGATGGCCTAGGAGTTTCTGAATCAACCGCGGTTTTAATTGATTTTCAAAAAGTTATTTATGTACAAGTAAGGAATGATAAAAATAAAAGGATATAGTTAAGCCTACGAGGAGAAAAGAAAAATGCCTTCTAAAAAAGACGTTAATGATGCATGGGAAGAAGGTAAACCTATTCGAGGAAAGAATCAAAACATTTGGCGTAAAGACCCTTACGGTAATGTGATTCGCCGAGGATCATACGGAACTAAAGGGGAGTATGGATGGGAATTGGATCACAGAAAGCCAAAGAGTACAGGCGGAACCGATAGCGATAGGAATATTCAGCCTGCACACTGGAAAGAGAATAGGGAAAAGTCTGACAAGTACCCATATAAAAAGAGTAATTGAATGAATCAGTCTAGACTGCTCTGAGACTGGAGAAACGCTGGTGCATTTCCGAATTCTCTTCTGATTACCCCTCTTCACCCTTCCAGATACTTTCCCACGCCCTTATAATCAAACGTCTCCGCATCGAGCACATTCCTGATGAAGTTAAACAACTTCCTCCTCGTCTCCAGCGAGATATGCGGGTACCAGACCGGCGAGGCAACGACAAGCCCGCGGAACGCATAAAACGGCTTGATTGCCTTTAACAGCTCATAATCGCCCGTCTTCTCAAGGTAAACGTCAAAGAACAGCTTGAATAACGCCTTGAAATCCGTATCAACTTCTTTGCCGTCGGTTTTGAGCAGCCCGAAGAAGAGATAGTTGATCGTCATCGCGGTTACGTCATCCGCCGCTTCGCCCCATTCGCCCCTGCTGCGGTCGAGCACGGTAAAATCCGTGCCCTCCCTGAACATGACGTTCCAGGGATGGAAATCGCCGTGCACCATGCATAACCGCTTTGTTCGCGCCTTCAGTTCCCAGCGCCAGTCGATACAACGCTTCTCTATCTCTTTCAGTTCGTCGTTTGTAATGAACTTATTATCTGAGGGATAACTGTCGGTCAGTCCGAAGATGCATTCGCTGTGCCCCACCAGCTCCCGGATCCGTCGCACGTACAGTTCTGCCTCGTCGCTCTTAACCGCGTGGATATCCGCCAAATAGGAAGCCATCGCCGCTACCCGCTCCTTATCCAGCTCCCGCAGGCTCCCGCCATCTCGTAACCTATTTAAATCATTGACGTATTCCGAGCCTTCCACCTTATCGCAGACAATGAAAAACTCTTCGGCATCGCCTGCCGATGCCATCGTTCCGTCCTTCGTGAGGTACCCGACGTCGAGCGATCGCACGTGCTTCGGCAGCGTATTGAACGCGTGATGCTGCCAGAGCAGGATTCCTGCACGATCCGAGAAATGGTCGTGCCCGAACCCGTCACCCTTCATCGTCGAGATCACCACGTCCCGTACTTCGCCGGTGTCGCCGCGCTCGAACGTCACGAAATACGGCTTGCCGTACCCGAACCCTTTTACGTCCTGCTCTTTGCCTTCCACCGGCCCGGACTCAAGGCCCAGCTCTTTTACACTCATGAGTCTTACCGGCGTTCCAAACGTGCGCTCTAAATACGCTCGTATCTTATCGTTCATCGATCTCCGAAGTAACTTTTATATCTTGCCCCCTTAAATCTATTTCTCATGATAGGATTAGTCTCGTATGGCGTGTACGTGCCCTCTTACAGGATAAGGGTGGACGATATAGCGAACCAATGGGGCGAAAATGCCGCGAGTATCAAAGCCGGGCTGCTTGTCGAGGAGAAGGCCGTGCCGGATGTCGACGAGGATACCACGACCATAGCAGTAGAGGCTGCTCGGGCTGCTATTCGGCGCGCGAACCTCGACCCGACGGATATCGGCGCTATCTACGTCGGTTCGGAAAGCCACCCGTACGCCGTCAAACCTACCGCCACCATCGTTGCTGCTGCGATCGGCGCTTCCTATTCCATCACCGCTGCGGACTTCGAGTTCGCCTGTAAAGCTGGTACTGCAGCCATACAAACGTGTATGGGGCTCGTATCGCTCAAAGCGATAAAATACGGGCTTGCAATCGGCGCGGACGTCTCACAATCACGCCCCGACGATGCCTTAGAATTCTCCGCAGGTGCCGGCGGCGCGGCTTTTGTCGTCGGGCAAGACCATATCGTCGCGGAGATCGAGAACTATGCGTCGTTTACCTCTGATACGCCTGATTTCTGGCGCAGAGAACTCCAGCCATACCCCGCACACAGCGGGCGCTTCACCGGCGAGCCTGCTTATTTCCGGCATACCCTCTCAGCCTCAAAGATGCTTATGGAAAAAACCGGACTCCAACCATCCGATTTCGATTACGCCGTGTTCCATCAGCCAAACGGTAAATTCCCGCTCAAGGCTGCGAAAACTCTCGGGTTCACCACCGAACAGCTCAAGCCTGGCTTGATGGTAACGCACTTCGGGAACACGTATTCGGCAGCGTCGTTGATTGGACTCGCAGCGACCCTCGACCAGGCGTCGCCCTCGCAACGGATATTACTAACCTCCTTCGGCTCAGGTGCTGGTTCAGACTCGTTTGCATTCCGCGTGACCGATCGCATCGAGGAGCTGCGGAACCGCGCACCAAAGGTCGCGGACTTCATTCATGCCGGTAAGTATCTCGATTACGCCGGGTATGCCAAGCATCAAAGGAAAATAAGGATGTGAACTAATGAAATGAGAGAAGTAGCGATAATAGGTGCGGGAACGACGAAATTCGGCGAACTCTGGGAGAAATCGTTCCGGGACATCGCAGTAGAGGCGGGTTTGAAGGCGATCGAGGACGCAGGGATCAGCGGCGATGAGATACAGGCGCTCTATGGCGGGAATATGTCTGCAGGCCGATTCACCGGGCAAGAGCATACCGGGCCACTGATCGCCGATTACGCTGGGTTAGCTCGATTACACCTTCCTACCACGAGTGTAGAAGCTGCGTGCGCTTCCGGCGCTCTTGCATTGCATTTAGCCGTGCTCGCGGTAGCTTCCGGTTGGTACGACCTCGTAATAGCTGCGGGTGTGGAGAAGATGACCGATGTGGAGCCGGATGTAGCGGAGGATCTGCTTGCCTCTTCTGTCGATCGGAAATGGGAAGCGATTTACGGTGCGACCCTGCCGGCCTTATTCGCGATGATGGCGCGGACACACATGGAGCGCTACAACACGACGAGCGAGCAAATGGCCCGGGTTGCGGCAAAGAATCACGCTAACGCTATTCACAACCCGTATGCACAATTCCGGAATACGATAAGCGTAGAAGGCGTGCTTGCTTCGCCCATTGTTGCGGATCCGCTCCACATGTTGGACTGCTCGAGCATCGCAGATGGTGCGGCTGCGGTCGTTCTATGCGCTGCTGACAAGGCGAGGGATTACTCTGATTCACCAGTCTATGTGAAAGCATCCGCGCAGACGAGTGATACCATCTCGCTCCACGATCGACGCGACATCACCACGATGGATGCAACGCTATGTGCGGCGAAGAAGGCGTATCAGCGGGCATCTTTAGAGCCGTCACAGATCGATTTCGCCGAAGTGCACGATTCTTATACGATTTCTGAACTGATTGCCATCGAAGATTTAGGGTTCTGTAACAAAGGCGAAGGTGGCGTTGTTACCGAAGAAGGTGAGACGGAAATAGGCGGTCGTATACCGGTAAATCCTTCTGGCGGCTTGAAGGCGTGCGGACATCCTCTTGGCGCAACGGGCATAAGGCAGACAGTGGAAATAACGCAGCAACTCCGAGGAGAAGCAGGAAAACGGCAGGTCCCTAACGCTGAAGTCGGACTGACGCATAATATCGGTGGAACCGGAGCGACAGCCATCGTACACATCTTCTCTCGTTAGTTCCACTCGAAGTGCAACCGTAAGTGTTATGACAACCTATAAATAAGGTTACTTCCAACAGCTTACATCATTGCAAATTGTATCGAGATGGGGCCGTGCGGAGATAAACTAAACTATGGATAACCTATTTAAAGACCTGATAAACGATGGGGAGATATTCGCAAATAAGGAGGTGCTTCGTCCTACCTATATCCCTGAAAACCTACCGCACCGGAGGAAGCAAATAAGAAGCTTGGCCGATATCCTCTCCTCCGCGTTAAAAGGGGAAACACCCTCCAATATCCTTATTTACGGTAAGACCGGGACGGGGAAGACCTCCACGGTAAAATACGTAAGTAAAGAATTGGAGGATATGGCACAGAAGACGGGCAGTAATTGCTCCCTGCTGTATATCAACAGTGAGATGTTCGATACCCAGTATCGCATATTTGCCTATCTCGCCCGTGTCTTTAACAAACACGTTCCGATGATCGGCTGGCCGACCGACATGGTCTATGCGGAGTTCAAGAGCGGAATAGATGCGGAGAAACGCCACGTAATTGTTATATTAGACGAAGTGGACAAGTTGGCGAGCAAAGGAGATGAAGCGTTATATAACCTCTCGCGGATAAACGGCGAGTTAACGAATGCGCGGGTAAGTCTTATCGGGATCTCGAACGACCTTACTTTCACAGACCTTTTGGACCCGCGCGTAAAGTCCTCGTTGGGCGAAGAGGAGATAATATTTCCGCCTTACGATGCCGATCAGTTGAAAGATATCCTGTATGCGCGGGCTGATAAGGCGTTTAGGGTGAATACGCTTGGTGATCCCGTGATTCCACTCTGCGCGGCACTCGCGGCGTCTGAGCATGGCGATGCACGGCGCGCTCTTGACCTGCTCCGGGTATCCGGCGAACTCGCGGAACGTGCAGGCGCGAAAACGGTAGGTGAGGATCATGTGAGACAGGCAAGCGACAAGATTGAAACAAACCGAGTGACGGAAGTGGTAAAAACGCTGCCGCTCCAATCAAAGATTGTGCTCAGTAGTATCCTCATTTTAAGCCGCGAGCGAACCAAAAGGCGGTTCTCCAGCGGCGAAGTGTATACTATGTATCGGCGTTTGTGCAACCATTTGGGCATGGATGCCCTAACACAGCGGCGTGTTACCGATTTCATCTCGGAATTGGACATCCTGGGCTTGGTCAATGCGGTGATCGTGAGCAAGGGCAGATACGGACGGACGAAGGAGATCTCCCTCAGTGTGCCGGAAGAGTGCGTGCGACCGGTATTGCTTGAAGACTATAAACTTAAAGCAATATCTTCTATTAGAGTAAGACAGCAGATAACATTGTAGGGGGATGAAAGATGAGCGATAAAGAAGAAAAAGGGAAAAAGAAGGGAAAGCAGACGACGGGGCATGTCACGTTCGAGGTACCGGACGAGTTGCAGACCAAATCCTTAGAAGCGGTCGAGTTGGCAAGGACGACAGGCACCATAAAGAAAGGAACGAACGAATCCACAAAGACCATCGAAAGAGGACTGGCGAAATTAGTGGTTATAAGTGAGGATATTACTCCACCGGAGATTGCCATGCATCTTCCACCGCTGTGTGAAGAGAAGGGTATTCCGTACTTGTACGTTAAAAGCCAGAGAGATTTAGGTGCTGCTTGTGGTATTAACAAAGGTTGCGCCTCTGTTGCCATCGTGGACCCCGGAAAAGCTGGAGAGGCGATTGATAAGATCGCTGAGGAGCTTAAGAAGCTAACAGAGTAAGTACCTGATGAGTGAGTGAGTACGTGAGTAAAAGGCAAGGTAAGAAATGAGCGAAGAAGGGGGAACACCGGCAGAGGTCTTAGAGATCGTGGGTAGGACCGGAATGCACGGTGAGTCCATACAGGTGAAGTGCAAGATCCTTGATGGCGTTAACAAGGGCCGGATCCTCACGAGGAACTGCATTGGCCCGATAAAAGTGGGTGATGTCTTAGTGCTCGTAGAGACGGCAAGAGAAGTGCGGAAACTACATACGAGGAGGTAACGAGAGAATGGAAATCAAATGCTCTTTTTGCGATACGTCTTTAGAGCCCGGAACCGGGAAGATGTTTGTGAAGCGCGATGGAACTGTTCTTTATTTCTGTAGTTCTAAGTGCGAACGCAACATGCTGAAATTGAGGCGAAAGAGCAGGAAATTAAAGTGGGCTGCAGGGTCAAAGGAATAGCCAGACCAGCCGACTGACGAATTCCCGCCCGTTCTCTCCTTTCCTTTGTTTTATTTTGTTTTGTTCTGTTTCGTTTCGTCACGCACCGCCAGTAGTTTTTATGGGGGTTTATATAACAAAAGCCCCGACCACTCCACACCCAATTATAGTCTGGCACCTAAGTTTTAATACTAATCACAAATACTACTGCCCCGATTATCCTTCAAATAGCGAATAGCCCGTAACTTGTAGAAATAGTAGTCCTAAATATTCGGTGATGTCCTAACTTTCATGACTCACTTTGAACATCAATAATTCCTCCCATGTCCAAACGTGATCTGTAATGCCCTCA
>JAFGHB010000014.1 GCA_016930255.1 Methanomicrobia archaeon
ATCCTCCTTTACAGAAAAAGAAAGAAAAGAGGACTCATAAAAACGAATACATCGATGTGTAACCTTTTTTGGTTTACTTAACAGTTTACCCTTGCTCCACACACTGGTTCCCAGCATCGCGCCCAGAGTAATGAATCCCACGATATGCTCAGCGCGTTCAGTAGTGGTGTCGGTGGCGCCTAGACCAACGAAATTGGAGATGGCGATTGGAATAACGGTAATACCAACCATTGCCACCACCGTGCCGGTCACCTCAGGCGGGAAGAGAACGCGAAGACGATGTATTGCACGTGAGAGGAAGACCTCAAAGGTACCTGCGATCGCAGTCATGCCAAAGAGGAGCGAAAGCCCGCCCGTTTTGGCGGCGAGCAGTGATGCGGAGAGATATGAGGGGCCGCATACTGAGGGACAGAGGTACCCCGACCCGATGCCCCTTCGATTCAGCGCCTGGAGGATCGTGCCGACACCGGCCGCGAGCAGGGACATGCTGACCATGAAATCTGCCTGTGCAACCGAGCCACCGATTGCACGGACAATGACGACGGGGAAAATGAGTGCTATGGTAACAATGAAGATATGTTGCACGCCGAGGAGCAGGCATGCGGACAGCGGCGGCGTGTCATCAACACCATAGATGAGTTCTGGCGGTTTCTTCGGCATCTCTCCTCAATGTATTGGTGAACTGCCTTTTAAAAAGATTGGTTATGCTTCAAGAGGGGATCACAATAGGAAAGCTCACGCTCACGTTGCATCGCGTCAAAGACCAAGTGACGGGACGGATCTTCGTGCCGATGGACGCACGCATCGAGTTTGATGGAAAGCGGATCTATCAGGGGGACATCTCGATGATCAGCGCTGATGAAACGTACAACTCTACCATCCGCACGGGCTCGTATCCGAGATCATCCATGCTCAGGAGTTTAACGCCACTGGCAGAGTGATAACGTGCTAGATAATAACTAGCTATATTCATATAAAAATCGAAAATAAGCTTGAATATTGCTTATTTTTATTAGTAGATTCGTGCTAAATTCCATATACCCGCATGAGTTATCCGTCAAAATTCGTTACAACAATTGATTCTCAGTAGTCACCATTACGATGCCGACGAGTCTTCACGCTTGACCCGCAAGCTCCCGCACTTTCTCCAGATTCCCTAGATCATCTCTTCGGTCATCCACCGGTGTTTCCAAAATCAGCGGTAGTTCCCTGAGCCATGCATCGTTAAGAATCACTCGGAACCCATCCTCGCCAATGTACCCGAGTCCGATATGCTCGTGCCGATCCAATCGCGAGTCCAGACCGCCCTTTGCGTCATTGAGATGCACGAGCTTGAGCTGTTCGAGCCCTAACACCTCGTCAAAGTGCTGGAGCGTTTTATTCAAGCTCTCTTCAGTACGCAACTCGTAACCAGCGGCAAAGGCGTGGCAGGTATCGAAACAGATGCCGATCCGGTCCTTACGCTCAAGACGATCTATGATGTGTCGGATGTCCTCAAACGTGCCGCCCATGCTGTTCTTCGTCCCCGCGGTATTCTCCAGGAGCAGCATCACGCCGTTAGCTTCATCACCTATACCACTAAAAGCCGTGTCGATTGCATCCACAATCCGCTGCAGCCCTGCCTCTTTACCCGATCCGCGATGGCTGCCGAGGTGCGTGACGAGGTAAGGGATCTGCAAAGCGTTGCACCGTTCCAATTCCTCGGTAAGCGCAGCTACTGATTTGGTATATACGTCATCGGTCGGTGCAGCGAGATTGGGGAGGTACGGCATGTGGTCGACCGGGGGGAATATCCCCGTACGGTTAAGTTTCTCAATGAATCGCGAGATATCAGTCTCGGTCAGCGTCTTGATCTTCCAGCCGCGTGGATTTCGTGAGAAGATCTGGAACGTATCGCAGCCTTTCTCCTGTGCTCGATCCACGGCCTTATCGATCGAGCCTGCGATTGAGACGTGAACACCAACGCGAACCATGAGCTTTTCCCTCGCCTTTCAAGGAGACAAAAGGTGTTTCGATCAAAAAAGGGTTTGGTTAGATTTATTCCACCCTGAATGTCCGTAGGGGTTTTGATACTCGCCTCACTAAAAGCAGCAAAATAAGCAAAAAGTAGGAGTGGAAAGATATTTAAGCTAAAAAGATAATTTCGTTTGTAAGCAATTGAAAATCTCAATCCATCTGGAAAGATGGAGAGGCTGGTGAAAAAATAGAGGGGAAAAATGAATACGGGCTCCGTAATCAAGTACAGGGTGTGTGACTTGTAATGTTTTGAGTAAGAGAACTAAGACTGAGGTTTATAAATGTCTAAACTGTGTTATTGGAGGTATTTAAAGAATGGTAGAGCAAGTTTTTAGATTATTAAGACAAAATGATTTAGGTTATGATTATATTGAAAGCTTAAATGAGGTAGACCATCTCTATTTCACTCATAGATTAAATTATAAAAAAATGGATTATCAGGTTATCTTAGCTTTTGAGAGGAGGAATTATTCAGCATTTGTCCGTAAATTATTTTTTGCTTTACCTTACATGTTCTCAAAAGATTGAATATTAAAATACCAAGTAAGTTATTATTGGCAGAAAAGATTTATTTTTTTGATAAAAATGGAGAGTTAATAGGAGATAGATCTATACTAAAAGAGTTATATAAGCTTATATGGGCGCATGAATTTCTTTATACGGCACCACCTACAAGAAAATCTTCAAAAATAAAAATGCGAAACTTTAAATATTTGTATGATACAATCAAAGAGAGACCTGATTCAATCAATTACCCCGATACTCAAGATGAACTCAAAAATAAAATTTCGGGAATTTCAAAAGTATTAGATAAATCTGATTTAGACGTATCTTTTGCTCTTTATACCCTTTATGATAATGCCTACAAAGGTCATACTATTTCTCACGAGATATCTCATCACCCAAGCACTGAAAAAACACAAGAATTAAAAGAAAAACTAATTATTTTGAAAAAGCAGTTAAAAGACGCAAAAAGGTTGCTTGAAAAAAGAGTGGAAATTTGGCCAACTTTTGAATCTTTAGTGAATCAGTATGTTCAAAGGAATAAAGAAAATGAAAGATACAAGAATGCACTAATAAATGATTTTATTTCGATATTATTTCCACTAAAATTTTCTAATACCCTAAATACCTTCCTAAAAGACGTATCTAAAGAATTGAAAAGTAATTTTATAGGTCATAAGAGTATCCAAAAGGTCATAGATTCTTGTAAAGAAGAACTTGATTTGCTTGGTAACTATATTAGTGCTATTTTCAATCCAAAAATCTCCATAAATAAGATAATAGTTTAGATAAAACAAATCAAAATGAGATGGGAAGGCCGACTGAAATAAAAAGACCTACTAAAAGATTATAGAGCAATTTGATAACTTGTCAAAACTGGATTTTTATTGTGAGAAGAAATCGACCTTTTCACCCTACCGACTCCTCTACCCATTCCAGATACTTCTCATACCCGGCGATAATCGGCAGTGCGATAATCTCCGGCACGTCGTAGCTGTGCACTTCCTTTATCCTTTTGATAATCTTATTGATCATACTCTTCTCGGTCTTTATTATCAGTAACGCCTCGTTATCCTCGCAAACCTCACCTTCCAACCGGTAATACGAGTTCACCCCGGTAACATTCACACACGCAGCTAACCGTTCCTCGACCAGCGTCTTCGCTATCTTATCGGATTCCTCCTCGCTCGCCGTGCAGAACAGCACGCAAAACTCGTGCTTCATTCTCTACCGCGACTTGGAAGCAAGCTCTTCCACAATCTCACGCGGCAACTGCTTGGCTACGTCGATCTTCTTCACACAGTGGGTCTTTATCCCTCGCTTCTTGGCCTCCGCGTTTAAATCCTTCGCCTTGATTTTCTTTACAAACTCCTCCAACTCATCACCCATACGCATCACCACCCCTTTTAGTTGTTCTTTATACTTATATTATAGCAATTCCCAAGTTATGTATTAGAGTGTGTAGATGTAAAGGGGGTGATCGTGATGTGTAGTGTGGGAGGTGGCGACTTCAACCTTGAGGTTGAAGAGTTAGAAATGGAGCAATACAAGTGCAAAGACTGCGGTAACAAGTTTAACGGGATGGGCGAGGATGTTGTCTGCCCTGGTTGCCAGTCACCAAACGTTGAGAAATTATAACGTGCACGGTAGGTGCTTCATCGTAACGGATGATATTCCGTTGTATGTGATCAGATAGCGCGCGCTAAGGATTACTGGTATGTTATTTATAAATAGCACAGCGGCGCATAAGATTACGTAAAGTAGCGATAAGATCTAAGGATCGGGACGAGCGAGTGAAGATGAAAATGGAATTAAATACTCTGTTGGACGAATTGAAGCACATCCATTCGGATTTTAAACTGATCGCCACTGATACGATTGAGGTAGAAGAGTGGGTACGGTGGAAATGCCGGTATGGCTGTAAAGCGTATGGCAAGCACTTGAACTGCCCGCCGTATGTTCCTTCGGTCGAAGAGGCGAAGCGACTCATACAGTGCTACGAGAAGGCGATACTCGCACGATTTGATGCGCACCCGAACCGCGACGTGCAGCCTTCACACATCCATCATTTCCTCTGGGATGCGATAAAAGAGCTGTATGATACGATGTTCGAACTCGAGCGGAACGCCTTCCTCTCCGGCTATTACAAGGCTCTCGCACTGGTCGGACTATGCTGTGCCTACTGCGATGACTGCATACCAGAGCGGAAGGAGACCGTTTTAGATCAGGCACCGAAGCGATTCTGTGCGCACCAGCAGAAAATGAGACCGGCTATGGAGGCCTGCGGCATCGACGTGTTCCAGACGGCTCGGAATGCCGGCTATGAACTGGAAGTGCTCACCTCACCCTATGAAAAGATAACCTTCTTCGGCTTGCTCCTGTTAGAATAACCGCAATCGAACTTCGAATCATGCGGTTATCACTATGAGAAATTACGCTTGATTCGTGACTGTTCGGTCGCCGCGTGCCCGAACATAGATAGAGCTTACACCACCCGCTTCTCTTTCACCAATCTTTTAGCCTCGCCTTCATCTTCGATCTTTAAGACGAACGTTCCATGACAGGGCTTCACGTACGGAAATATAACATAATTATCTTTGGTCCCTATAAAAATAGGCGGAACACCGATCAAATAAACATCAAACAGCTTATATCCTGGTTCTACCTGGTATACGTCTTTGTAGTTCTTCTGTATATATTCTCTGCCCTCTTTGAACGACGTGCGCGATAACAAGATCTTATAGTCCATCAATTCGATACAGCCCATGTTTTATCTCAACTCCTTTATCGTTGCGTCTATCCGCTCCTTCAGTGGCATCGGGTTATGAACCGCTTTGGCAACGAGCTTCTCGCACTCGAAATCGATCTGCCCTGCGAGTGTTTCCGCATCCCTCCCGAAGATGATCGCGAAGAGTTTCGCCTTTGATATGCTACGGATAGTAGCGAGATACGATAACCCGGCATCGTTATGCACGAAAACGGCGCACAGATCGAAGTCCAAACGCTTCTCCGCAAGCGCCCCTATGCACGTATCCAGATTTTTCATCCGCTCTGCATCTACATAACATCCTCGGGGGTCTGAGACTTCCAAAAGGCGAAGCGCAGCATCTGTTCCCGCAACGAAAACTTCCAGCCCGGCCTCTTTCAGCTCGCTCGCAAGATAAAGCGCCGTGCCCGTTTGAACCGGCAGTTCCGGGCAGCCCAACAACAGCAACGCCTTTTTAGTCATTCTCATTCACTATCTCCTGTATCCGTTTCAACGCTTCGATCGCGTCTGCTCGCTTCAAATCTATCCTTCTCTCGCTTAAAAATACCCGTAGCTGCGTCAAGTCCGCTTTCAGTTCCGCCTCCGCAGTTGCTAGTAACCGCTCATAATCCCGTTCCGGATAATACAACGATTTGGCAACCGTCAGCAGCTTTTCCGCCTCCGCTTCGCTTATGAGATCCGCCTTCTCGGCGAGGCCAAGATTGTAGCGTATATTCACGAGCGGTTCGGAGACCGGCTCGAGCGTCTCGGGATCGTAGAGCAACGCGACCTCATCGTCTGAAACCAGCTCGCCTTTCTTATATTGCTCATATATTGCTCCAACGCCCTCCATACCATAAAGATCAAGTTCAGAAGCTCGTAAAGCGCCCATACTCGATGCTCCTATCACTTTCACACCGTTCTCTAACGCGTACAGGATCTCGCGATGCGCGATCGCACAGGCTTGAAAGAAGACACCATCTATCAACCCGATAATCCGCGCACCTTCTTTTACCGCCATGAAAATGTCGCCTCGTGCTGCAGGCGGCTTGTACTCGGCATCCAGAATACCTTTTGCGGTTTCCGTATCAAGACTCGGTCCCAGGAACACGACTACGTTGCTTTCGTGCATTTCTGCACCTCTCCCCTATCCGCTCACCGTCAACGCCAAACATCTCCAGACCCGGCACGATCACTCGCACTACGGGCACGCCAATCTCCGCTCGCGTTAAATCCACCACGATCACGCGCTCTAATCCCGCAGCCCGTAACCGGGTCATTACGTATTTTATATCCTCGAGAAAATCATCGTTATCTCGCGAAACGGAATCCAGCGCATCCAAATCCTCGCTATCCGCTATATCGAACCAGTGCTGGTTCTGCTTTCGCATCCACTCATAGCCCATCACGCGCCTCAGATCTGCAGTGGTCGTATCTTCTCTCGCACCGTGGATTTGCGTGAGCCTGCTCTGTGCGACCTCCGTAATCGCTCGCTTTATCGCGACACGCGCATTCGTATGCGTACCCATCCCGATGGTGAGCAGCGTGGGATCTTTCAGCATGATATCGTCCGAGACGGCCGCAAATGTAGGTATACCGATGTCACTCGTTATGTCCCGCACAAGCACGGAGACCTCAGCATTCAGGAATTTATCGATGAGCACGCGGATATCACCGCCGTCTACGTCCACAGCAGGGCCCGGCCTGCGCGTTATTTCCACCAGAGACCACGCGTCACGTTCGATCACCTCAGCAAGCCCGTGAAAAATCGCCTCCTCCAGCTCGTTTCCGCCCGCCAGCCCGTTCGTGTTCGTCCGGAACAGTCTGACCTTATCGTATCGAGCAGGTAAGGGATGGAATACCGCGTTCGCAGGCACGTATATCTCCTCATCATTCATCAAATCATAACCTTCCACCCACGGGATACGGACATCCTCGATGTCCCGCACGTAATCGGGAAGAATCAACTCTCGCGGTTTTAACACGTTCTCGTGCCCACGCCCCTGCTCACGCTCACAAAGTCCTGCATAGCTATCCACAAGGAGTTCCTGATCGCCGATTTCCGCGGAGTACCGTTCCACAGCCTCCATCATTGCGGACACTTTCGCCTCCGCCGCCGTCGTTCCTTTGCCGTTATACACCGAAATGGCGCCGCCCTCTGCGGTTGGTCGTATGCTTGAGAATACCGGTATCCCGATTCTATCCAGACCGGTTATGTCCGCAACGCGGGTAACACCGGCCACGGGCAACGTGGGATCCACACGAGCACAAGTCTCCTCCGGAGGTACTGCACGATGCGTCCCTTTCTTATAACCCTTGATGCAGGACTTCAGTTTCATTCTTTTTAATAAATGAGTGTTAAACACTGTACGCTATTATAAATCAGCACAGTAGAAATCAGCACAATCGATACATTCCAGGTTCCGCTCGACCACAAACTCCTCCATCCTTGTATCCAGACCATCCCAGACCAGGAGCCTGTTGGTCAACAGCTCTCCCACGCCTACTATATATTTCACCACCTCGGTTGCCTGGATACAGCCGATAACGCCGCAGGTAGCGCCGAGTATCGGGAACGTTTCCGGTGGATACTCTTCTGGGAAGAGGCACCGTAAACACGCGGTCTTTCCGGGTATTATCGTGGTCGCCTGACCTTCGAATCCGTACACCCCACCGTGAAAGAGTGGTATATCCTTCTCTAACGCAACCCGGTTGAGCAAGTAGCGCGTTTGAAAGTTGTCCATCGCGTCAACGATCGCATCAGTATCGCCAACGATCTCCGCAACGTTCTCTTCTGCTATCCGCTGACCCGTCACCACTACGTCCACGTCTGAATTCATCTGGGAGAGCTTCTCTTCGAATGATTCCGCTTTACTCTTACCGATATCTTTCTCCCAGTGCAATATCTGGCGGTTTAAGTTGCTCAACTCTACTGTATCATCATCAATGACCTGAATCCTTCCAACTCCAGCAACCGTTAAATACGTCGCGGATACCGAGCCAAGCCCACCAGCGCCTGCTATGGTAACTGTTGCCCTTTTAAGCTTCCTCTGACCCTCTTCTCCAAATATCTTTATCTGTCTCGCGTATCGCGCTAATTCAACTTCATCTACCGCAGCAACAGCCACCGCATCCACTCCCCTCAATCCTCTTATAGAAGACATAGCAATCGCGGCACATCTGTCGCCCGTAGAGCTCCATCGGGTCGTCCGTTTCCTCGCCACAGAGTTCGCATTTCACCATTTCCATCACCGCCTCATTATCGTTTCCCACTGCTCTCTGGGATCGCTGGCCGAGATTACTTTCTTCACTTCCGGAATCCGGGCTTTCAGCGTCGCTTCGACGAAGTTCACCAGCGTGAATTGGCTCATTGGACAGCCTGCACATGCGCCTTGTAACTGAACCTTCACCACACCGTCATCCACGCTCACCAGTTCGATGCTGCCACCCTCCAGCGCTAATAATGGCTTTATCTCTTTCTCGATTACTTCCTTCACTTCTTCGATCATTTATACCACTTATCTCTATAGTAGTTGGTATATAAAAATGCGGTATTTTAAAGAGGAAATCGGGTCAAAGAGAGGCTCTTTACACGGTGCCGTCCGTAAACCGGTTCAGCACGAGGTCACACCGAACCCCGTGAGGTAGGTCATCGTTGCCTTTCAGGTGGGGCGGAGCATATAAAGGATGGTTGTGGGGCTCTTAAATTCCGCTATACGCTAAGTTGAAGGAGGAAACGACAAATCGAGAATTAGTGACGTTTACTTATGAGCGAGCGAGGATGATCTTCGAGAGGTATTTAGCCAGGGCGACGATCGTCAGTATAGGCGGGGCACCGGGCGATGCGGGAAGCACTGATGCGTCCGCGACGTACAGCCCGTTTATCTCGGTTGCCAGGTCTTTATCGACCGCTTCGCCGATTCGCGCTGTACCGCCAGGATGCGCGCCCCGTAACGGAGTGGAGACAAAGGTCTTTGGATCGGCACCGGCTTCTTCTAATAGCGCGCCTGCAATAGCCGTCCCCTCTGCGATCCGAGCTGCATCCCTATTCTTTATACCTTTCTCCACGTCGTCATCCACCGCTCCTACTTCTTCATCCTTTATCTTCACCATTAGCCCGAGTACGTCCTCCTGAGAGGCCCTTACCCTTTTCTCTTCCATTCTCTTCACTAAATGCTTGGAAAAATGAGGAGACAAGATGAAATCCTCAAAGGATATAAGAGCATTCATTGTCACTTCCTTGTTCTGTTTTATTCCGTCGAGAACGCCGCCGATAGTGACGAAGGTGTCAACGAAGAGGTTTGGCGTGGTCGGCAGTCCCTGCTTCTTAAGCAGCCGTGGCGTTTCCAACGCGCCTGCGGCGAGCACGACGATATCGGCTGAAAGGACCTTATCCTTGCTTATCACACCAATGACGTCGCCTTTTTTTAGTAGTACGTCATCTACCGACCGATCTGTTAGTACCGTTGCACCGTTCCGTTCCGCCTCCTTTACAAAAGCGAGTGCACTCCATTTCGCACTGTGCGGGCAGCCGGATGCGCACTTACCGCACGGTACGCATTTCGCAGGATCAATGAACTTCGGCATCTTCTCCACGATGAATCCAAGCTTCTCAGCAGTCGCCATGATCCTTCTGGTGCCGTCGCCGAAGTGCGAATCGGGAAGGGTTCGTACGCCAAGCTCTCGCTCCGCTTCCGCGAACTCCTCTTGCAGATCGAGCCCCAGCACCCTTAACTCCTTTTCCAGAACCCGCACGCCGTTTCCCCCTGATACCATAGTGGTACCACCTAAACAGCAGGTCCTCAGAATTTCTACGTCGGCGCCAACATTTGCATAGCATTGAGCGGCGTCTTTTCCGTCTGTTTCTGGGCCTTTCTCTAGAAGGAGTACCTCCATGCCTTTGGCAGATAGCTCCTTTGCTACCGTAGCTCCACCGGCGCCCGAGCCCACAACTATTGCCCGCATCGTTGGTTCTATCCTCTCATAGGTGTGTATAATAAGGGTGGAGAGGTAATGAAATTAGTTAGCGACGGTGTTGAAACCTTCCTTTAGCGATTTTTTGATTTACCGTTCTTGCCAACCTCCGTCTTTGTTCACCTTTTGGACGTATTTCTTGCACGTTAGGCACGATATTTATTCGTCATCATAGTGATACATTAGGTGCCGTCGAGCGCGAAAACCTGCTCGATGAAGCGCGTCCAATCCACCGACCCGGGCTTGTACGTCTCTCTGAGCGCTTCCCTTCTCTCGCTTCCGCTTTCTTCTTCTTCTTCACGCTCCACCTCAGCATCAATAATCGCGCGCACTACAGCAGCCACGTCTTCTACGCTCTTATCCGTTGTATCCACTTCATAAACAATGTCGCACAGCTCTACCGCTTCCGCCAGTATAATATCCAGCGTTTCCGCTTCCACGTTCTCCTGAATCTTCTGCGGTGGAAAGCCCTTCTGCTTCAGCCGCTCAATAAGCACCGCAGGATTGGCACGCAGCACGAGTGTGACATCAGGCTTCAGAAGATGCGCTAAGTGGCCCTCTATTACTAACAACCGTCCTTCTTCTTTATGCCGCACGTATTCGTCCAGCTTATCGAGATCCGCAATTAGAGATCCCCTTTGGGAATCCACACCGGTATAAAAACCGTTCTCCGCTATGACGCTATTCAGATCCATACAGTCAAGTCCACATGCTTTGCACACACTTGTCTTTCCCGTACCGGGCGTCCCCGTGATAGCGACGATCATTCAACCTTTCTTAAAAAGAAAGTTTGATCAAAGAAAAGCGAAAAGGATATAAAGTACGAGCATCAAAAATATCACACTCATCTATACAACCCTTTTCTTCGCTACCGCTCGCAAAAGCGTTGACGGAACAGGGCTTCGCGGAGATGAGAGCGCTTACGGCATAGCGCTTTATAAATAATGTCGAAAAACCGAAAAAGATAAAAGTATAAGAAGATAGTAAAGGATAAAATAGAGAACAAGGGGGAAAAGGGAGATGAAGCTAAAGGCGAAGGTGAAAGGGCAAGGTAGGAGTGCCACTGGCACTTCGAACCGCACGCTAAACCGAAAGCTTTATATACCCCCTTTTCTATTGGAAAAAAATTAGGAGGTGAAAAGTAAAAAAATGAAAACAAAGATGATAGGCATTACACTAGCAATAATTATGCTCGCTTCGATCTTCGGCGCTATGGTGCCGACGAGCGCACGCACAACAGCTACCGATATAGTACTAGGTGACACTGTGTATATCGGCGAGCAAGGGCTTACTTTCGGCGCTACAGGCGCACTGGAAGGTGTTCCTGGTACCACGACCGAAGATGCATCTCCAATAGCACTTTCAGCAGGCATGACGGTACCATCCACAATCAAAGGTAAATACTTTGTAGATGCTAATTCCAACAGTGTGTTAGATGCCGGCGAGTTCTATGTATTCATAGACGAAGCCACCATTACGGGAGATGTCATATTGAATTCAGCAGCGCAGGATTCCATAGCTGGAAAGACTGTTCCAACAAGCTCGGAAATAGTATTCAAAGTACAGGCGAATATCGGCGATAAAATACCCGGAGGCTTGGTTGATATCACGCTTACTGACCCTGATGGCGTGCAAGTCCCAAGTGTCGATGGACAAACAATGAGTGACATCCCGATACTCGGATCCAGCATGTTTATCGGCGATCCGGCACCAACGGTCACAGCGCCAGCACCTTACGGCGATGCATTAGACTTGACAGGCATGAAATTGGGGACGTACAAGGTAACCTTCAAGTTAGATAAGACGAGCTGCAACTTACTCTCCGCTTCATCTGCGACAATGGAATTCACCATTCGCAGTGAAGATCTTTCGATAGAGGCTACAGATGACACCGTTGCAAAAGGGAAGGACATGGTCTTAGTCGTTAACGGAAACCCGAGCACTAACTATTACCTTATAGTGACCGATGTAAAGGAGGCGGAACCTCCCGCGGTAAAACTGGCAGGTGATGTTAAGGTACTAGATGCTACCGGGGCTGCATCTGAATCAGGAACGACACCTAACTTGGCAGCATGGGTAAAGACCGGTTCAGACGGTATTGCCGATGTGAAGATCTCGACAACGGGCTGTGACGCGCGAACCTATAAGATAAAGGTGTATGCGGCAACCTATCCCGCGTATGGTAACTTCGATAAAGACGCAACGGTAACCAAAACAGACGACGCAGATGTCAAAGTGGCCGTAGAGAAGGCATCGGTGACCTTTGACGTGCCGACGAAGGTGATCATCGGCGAAGAGCTGGAGATAAACGGTGCGATTAGCGCTGGCAGCAAAGTTGATGTCATCGTAAAAGATCAGACAATTGTATCTAACGACAAGGCTGTAGATGAGAGCAAGGAGTTCACCGTGAAGTGGGATACCTCAGGAGCGACGACCGGTTCGTACACCGTCGAGGTGTACATCGACAAGCCAGCGTTAGGGGCACTCCTTACCGACTACAATGGCGTCGATCCAGACGGCAAAACCACGGTTCGATTAATTGAACCGGGGCTTTCCGCTGAGCAGGCGAGGAATGTGATTGCGGAAGACGATGACTACACCATAATGGGAACAGCAACCGGAGTTTCCTCTGTTGACTATATACTCGTAGGCCCGAAGGGCTGGAAGAAAACAGGGACCGGAATGGGTGTTGTTAACGGTCTAGTTAAAGCATCAGCAACCGTAACCGATGACGAGTTCGAGGAAGACGAGGCCATGATCGAAGGGTTAGACACCGGTGTCTGGGTTGCAGTTGTGCTTTCACCAGGGCGTGATGGCGTGTACCAGACGGGAGATCCAGCCGGCGCGTTAGATCTGACAGGGCTCGTTGCCGAAGGTAAGAACCAGCAACAGATTCTGGAGATAGTCGAGGAGAAATTTACAGAAGCAGGAAGTGACGACATTATGAAGACACTCTCCTTCAAAGTCGAGTCTGGCTACGTGAGATTGGATCCTGTTGCGACCGTAGGAGTTGGAGATCCTTTGAACATAACGGGAACAACCAACAGAGAGCCGGATACCACGATAACCCTTTCGACCTTTGCGGGACCAACCGACTTACTGGCTCTGACAGATGTCGTTTGGGATGATGCGGATACGGGAACGTTCTCCGCAACAATCGACACCTCGGATGCCGCTGAAGGAACATACACTTTAGAGGCAGATGATGGTGATGGCAACACGGATACCGTAACGGTGACCATTGGCGCAGCCGCACCAACCGCAGCACCAACCGCAGCACCAACCGCAGCACCAACCGCAGCACCAACCGCAGCACCAACACCAGTAGCAACACCAACCGCAGCACCAACCGCAGCACCAACACCAACGCCTGAAGAACCAGGCTTCGAAGCGGTGTTCGCCATTGCAGGCTTGTTAGCCGTAGCTTACCTCGTACTGAGGATAAAGAAGTAAAACCAAACCAACCACAAGTAAAAAGGAAAAAGGTTTTGGGAGGGGATTTTTTTATCCCTCTCTTTTTGTTTTTTATTAGTATTTTTTATTAAAAGGGAGTGTGTGGTGGAAATGAAAACATATATCTTCAAGGTAATCATAGAGAAGGACTTTTTTGATGATGGTAGAGAAGCCTATCATGTCTACGCGCCTGCATTAAAAGAGAAAGGTGCTGCTACCTGGGGATATACCAAAGAAGAAGCCATTAAGAACATTAAAGAAGTAATTCAGATGGTAGTAGAAAGCATGCTAGAACACCATGAGCCACTACCAAGCGAAGATACAGCTTCCGATATGGTAACGGTGTCACCGGAGCTCAGGGTATCTGTGACGGTATGAGCACAATTGATTACCGTCGGCTCCGCTCTTTGAAAGCCAAGGATTTAATTAGTGCTGTGATAAGGGACGGTTTTGAATTTGACCGGCAAAGGGGTAGTCACCATCACTACTATCATATTGACAGCCGGCGAGTAACTATTTCTTTCCACTCTCCCGCAGAAACTTTTCCACCAAAAACGTTAAAGCGCATAATTGAAGAGCAGGCAGAGTGGACTGAAGCGGACCTTCGGCGTTTACAGCTTCTTAAATAAGAGGTGCAAAAAGTGCAAAAATAACAGAAAAGGGGATCTTTTATCCCTCTTCTTTATTCACGTGCAGGTTCTCGCAGCTTGCTGAGATAATATCCTGAGTATAGAGCCCCAAGCGGGTTGTGAGCGAGCACACGATCTTTTACCGCAAAGGTCGTTACCGGCGCGTCTGAGTAGCGGGTAAACAGAAGGTCGTGTCCTATGCACAAACCTAAAATGACGTTTAACTCGGTCTTTTCCTTGTTCAAAATGAGTGCCTGCCCGATTGGATTGCACATTGCTTCTACTTCTTGTATCGTCTCTGTGCCGGTTACTCTTCGGTTAGTAACGGCACTCGCCTTGTGGAGCCGCTCCAGCTCGTAGTGAGATTTGTCAATTCCGCAGACCTTGCAGCAGACCGAAGAGACTTCGAAATGTTGTGAGAGAATAGTACAGAGTTTTTCTGCCTCTGTTTCAAGCCCGATACAAAAGGCAACACCCACCTTTGTATAGCCCATCTCTCGTGCGTAGAGCATCAACTCCTCTATGCGGGTCTTCTTCATATAATAGCGCGATTCAATACGCGCGGAAACGCGCAGCGACTTCAAGACTTCTGCTGCATCTTCTTCGTATGCCGTTTTCGCTTCTTCTGCAATTTCCGTACAGTCCTTGCCTTTCGCACACGCTTTCTCTCTGCAGTTCGCACAGTTCATAGTCATATTTAAAATATCCGCTTCTTTTATGGTAAGTGAAAATGAGTGCGGTACGATGAGAACGATAACGTGGGATGACGAAAAGGCGGTAGTGAAACTCATAGATCAGACGGTACTGCCTGCAGATTATAAAATTGTGGCGTGTGCACAGGTGGATGAACTGATCGCTGCGATACAAGAATTGAAGGTGCGGGGTGCGCCTGTGTTAGGCGCGGCTGGTGCGTTTGGCGTGGTATTGGCATGCAAGAACGTGCGTGATGCAGCTGCGGTTAAGAAGGAGGCACATAAGCTGCGAAACGCGCGACCAACCGCTGTGAATCTCTCGTATGGGGTTGATAGAGCGCTAGCGGCCGCATTGCGTGGCGAGAACATGCAGGAGATGATGCGATTGGCGTTGGCGGAAGCGAAACGGATCGCCGAGGATGACGTGGCAGCGAACAAGAAGCTTGGAGAATACGGAAGTGCGCTTCTGGAGGATGGCGATGTCGTGCTGACGCATTGCAATGCCGGTCGGCTCGCCTGTGTGGATTGGGGCACCGCGCTGGGAGTGATACGAACGGCGATCGAGAAGGGTAAACGGATAGAAGTGATCGCATGCGAGACGCGACCACTCAATCAGGGCTCACGACTCACCGCGTGGGAACTGCTCGAGGATAACATCCCGGTGACGCTTATCACAGACAGCATGGCTGCGGCGTTGATGCGAGCAGGGCGAGTGAATAAGGTGCTGGTAGGTGCAGATCGAGTGGTGAAGGAAGGCGTGTTCAACAAAATCGGGACGTACATGCATGCCGTAGTGGCGAACGCGCACGGTATACCGTTTTACGTTGCCGCGCCGCGTTCTTCGTTCGATACGGAGCGGAGTTATACCGAGGTAGAGATAGAGGAGCGGAGTCCCGAGGAGCTCTTATTCTGCGGCGAAAAGCAGATCGCTCCACGTGACGTGAAGGTTTACAATCCTGCCTTTGATTTCACACCGTTTGCGCTGATTGAAGCGGTAATCACGGAGGCAGGTATAATTCGGCCTGCTGATTTGGACGGGATGTAAACTCCTGATCCCGGGCTACCCGACAGAAATAATTCTGATGATCGTTATTTCAGCACCGGAATCCGCACTATCAGCCACTGGTTCGTCCTCAGGCACGGGCTCACCGTTGCGCAAGACAAGAACTTCTTCAGGATTGATGGTCAGCTTCTCTAATACCGTCTCGTAAGTATCCGCGTTCGAGATCTCTAACCTCTTCTCTTCCTCGTTCTCCGCACGTATCTTCACGTTTAAGATCATTAATTAGCTCTCCCTAAACGAACGAGAGCGAGCGAATCCATTCACCCTTGGCCTCTCGTGTGGTGCCCACAACCAATCGCGTCTCATGCTTCGTCTGCTCCAACACGCCACGAGCTTCGAGCGTTTCGCCCGCCAACGCCTGCCCGGTATACGTATGCGTGAACGAAAGAACCTTGTTCACCTCGGGATGCTCGATTTCGTAGATCGCTGGACTATCGAACGAAAAAGATGCATCTGTTACCTCCGCCATTATCGTCCCGTAGCCCAGTCGTTCGCCCGGTTCATAATTCCACATATCCAGCAGCAGTAACTCTTTCGGGTCACGCACGTAGAGGATATCGAAATATGTGCCGCCGATCGCGCCTCTGTGCTCTTTCCTCAGCTCGTGCGCGAGGAACTCCTCATAACTCAACTCCGGCTTCCGTTTACGGTAAATCTGTTGCCACAACTCATCGTTAAGCGCGGTGAGCAGTCCTGATTCAGTTGCAGCTTTAACGAGCGTTCTCGCTTTGTCGAAGTTCGCACGCCCGTACACGACAAAATCGAGATCCGAATTCGCTCCGTTAAGACCACACAAAAAAGAACCGGTAATGCCTATGCGCTCCTTTGCGATACGCTGTCCAAGGAGTTCGTACACAGCTCTGGCGTGCTCGTTACGTGCAGCGACTTCAGGTAGCCGCATCTCTGGCCTGAGAATCTCCTTCACGTCGCCTTTCGGGACCACATGCACGTCTTTGACGTATTCCAGACGATGCTCTCGTAGGAACTCGTACGCACCGTAAAAATCCAATTTCCGGTATCGTCCACGCTCTGAGATGCGCTCGCCCTTCTCGTCCGGGACGTAGCGCAAGAGGCAGCGTAAGTGCTCGCCGCCCAGATCATAGCTGACCACCGAGAAGATCCAATCCTGCTTCGTCACCACGAAATCCCGTATCCGTGCTCTCAAGCTCTGCATACCATACATACTCGCCCCGCCGTCAGTCAATCAATCCTACACTTTTATAAAAACGAAAGAGAAATATAAAGCAGATAAATGAAGCTGCTATTGAAATTCCCGTTATCTCTGGATGAAATGCCCTATACTGCTGAGGTTGTGCTCGAGACGGGTGTGAAATTAAGCATAGATAGCGCAACGCGGGGAGAGCTGATCGTTGATGTTCCGGGGAATAAAGTGGACCAGGTTGCGGAGCTATTCAGAGAGAAAGGAATCGAAGTGCGGAAATTAATGAAGCTGATTGCCTGGGATGAGGGGCGGTGTGTGCATTGCGGTGCGTGCATTGCCGTCTGTCCTACCAAGGTATTCTCGTTCGATCCCTCGTGGTGCCTCGATTTGGACGAGGAGAAATGTGTCCGTTGTGAGGTCTGCGTAAAAGCGTGTCCGCGTAGCGCGTTAGTATGCGTGAGTTAGCTGCTGATTGATTAATTGAATGAATGAGAGGGTAGATGAGGGAGATGAAGAAAGTAGGCGTTACGGATACCACGTTCGCGCGGTACGACATGGGTGCGGCAGCGATAGACGAGTTGCGGAAACTTGCGTCCGTAACGATAGAGCGGTACACTGTCCCGGGCATAAAGGATCTGCCAGTGGCTGCGAAGAAGCTGATCGAGGAGAGAGGCTGCGAGATCGTCATGGCGCTGGGGATGCCGGGGCCCAAGGAGATAGACAAGCAGTGCGCGTACGAGGCTTCGACCGGAATTATCACTGCGCAGCTCCTCACGTCCACGCACATCATCGAGGTCTTTGTCCACGAAGATGAGGCAGAAGATGATAAGAAGCTCGCGTGGCTTGCCGACCGCCGTGCGCGCGAACATGCGCAGAACGTTATCAAACTGCTCTTCAAGCCACAGGACCTGGAGCGCGAGGCAGGCCAGGGCAAACGGGAAGGATTTGAGGATGCAGGGCCCTTGAGGGTATAAGACGTTTTTATAACGTTCAACCACGTTATAGTATTAGAGAGAGAATGGTAAGGGGTTAGAATGGCAAAAGGAAAAGAAGCTGAAATAAAATTGGGTTTCGTCGTCTCGGAATTTCATCGGGACATCACCTATCAGATGGAGATACTCGGGAGAGAGCATGCCTCGTTTCTTGGTGCGACCGTTTCGCATACGGCATATACGCCGGGAACCTTTGACATGCCGTTAGCGGTGAAGAAGATGCTCGCGGAGGGGGACGTCGACGCGGTCGTTACACTTGGCTGCATCATCGAGGGCGCGACGGGGCATGATGAGGTCATTGCATCGCAACTGACGAGAAAAATCATGGATCTTTCGCTGGAGTACGATAAGCCGGTGACGTTGGGCGTAGCAGGCCCGGGAATGACGAGATTAGAAGCACAGGAACGGGTAGATTATGCCAAGAGGGCGGTCGAAGCAGCAGTGAAGATGGTGAAGCGACTAAGGGAGAAGGCATAAAGAAGTACCAACACGTGCTTGTAAATCTCAGTCCAATTTAGCATCTTTTACGAAGTTAACAACCAACTCAGAAAGTGCTGTCTTCAGTTGCTCTTTAACTATCTCTTCCTGATCCGATATCCGAAGAAGCGAAAATAAAAATTTACCTTCGTTACCGTAGTTTACAAAGCAGAGCGGCGTTATTTCTTTCCCGATTTGCCATTTTTCAGGTTTTACAACGGATTTAACATTTTTCTCTACTATTACCGCCCTAAAAACCTTAACCCCAAACATCTCGGTTCTTACTTCACTAAATTTATCCGCGAATTCAACGTCCCAGATGTCTATTATGTGTAAGTAGGGGTTGTCATTTTCCTTTTTAGCTCTCAGATTGTAAGATCTACCACCACTAGTGTTTAGGGTTACTTTTCCATTCGTCGGATTGAGTATTATTTTAGCAAAGTTACCGTCTTCTTCGTTGGAAATGAGGCAAGTATTACCACCATCGTTCATAGATACTGTCGCGTTTTTGACCCAAGGAATATTGTAAATATTACTAAGAAGCAACAATAGCTTCTCACGTTCAAGAGCGGAGATATTATTCCAGTTCAACGAATACTCGGTGCTGATTACTCTTAATCCCAATTTTTCCATTGCAGGTGTGCGTTCAAACGGTCTTGCAGGTTCAAGTCTTTCTATTCTTCCATCGCTTGCATATTTTATGCCGTAAACGGGCGGTGGCGTTTCTATTTTTCTTCCGGGCTTAAGTGATGCATTATAAGCATAATAGCCAAATATATCTTCAACACTCACAAATAATCCACCAGTATACACATAATTAAATATTTCAGTCAGAGTATCAAAACTTTTTAAATCAGACTCTGGATAAGTACCCCCATAAGGGTTTATTATTGCAGCATAAGTACCAAAATTCTTATTTGTTTTGATTAAATCTACTTTAATCTTCACTCCAGCCGTCTTCGCAACTTTTTCTATCTCTTTTTTCCATTCTTTAGGGGGAACACTCCCGTATTTTTCTTCTTCTCTGATATCGTTTAATATACCTACTTTAAAGCCTAAAAATTTGCAACTCCTTCTCTTTTTATATAACCAGCGTAAAGGGGAAATTACTTCAAACCCTACAAGAAGGCAAAACAAGGCGATTGCTGCCAATGAAACAAGAAAGATAATTTGTCCTTTTGTTGATACCACAATGCATGTATTAAGAGACGATATGAGTGAAGTCACAAAGAGACTAATAAGTGTACCAGCTAAAATTAAAGCTAACGATCTCCAAGCGGTTGTTTTCATTTTGCTTTGCGGTGATTTTATTTTTTGGAGTATATTGCCTCTACAATTTTTGTCTGTTTTCAGAAAAGTTAGAACCATATAAATAAGTTCCGTAATTTATTCATACCACTGAGCAAAGCAGCACAAGCACCGCGAGGCAAATAACGGCGAACAGAACAGACGAGAACTTCATTACTCGTATCGCTCGTTCGATATCCTCTTCTGATGCCGGCTCGAATTGTTCGCCTACGACATAGTGCCCCGCTTTCTCCAGCTTTACGCATAATGCGAGGCTCATTGCCGCTATTGTCACATGAACTCCTTTGGGTACCTTAACTGCTCGAAACGCTCGCCAATTTGAATGACTGGTTAGCAGTATTAAGCCCGCTGCGATCCGTTCCGGTACGTAATTCAGCACATCATCCGTTTTCGCAGAGAACCAGCCGAAATGGAGGTATTCTTCGGTCTTGTAGCCCACAACGGCGTCCAAAGTGTTGAACACGCGATACCCCAGGGCACCACAAACGCCGAAGAGCGCAAAATAGAAGAACGGCGCGATAACACTATCGGTGAGGTTCTCCGCTACCGATTCGATCGCGGCGGAGTCGAGATGCGCGTTATCCAAGGCTTTCACGTCTCTACTCACGATCTTTCCCACTGCAGCTCGCTTCGCTTCCAAATCCGGTGCTGCCATCGCATTCCGGCCGAACCGCTCCAAGCCTTTTATCGTGAAGGTCATCTTGAAGACGAGTGCGCCAACAACGATGTATATCAGATCACCGGGAGCAAGAAAGAGCAAGAGACATGGCACAACGAAAATCGTCAGTATGAGCAGTGGATATACCACACCACGCACCTTTTCTCTTCGCGCGTTTCCACGGCTCGTCCTTCGGTCAAAGAAATACATCAGCCGGCTTATCCACACAATGGGATAAAACCTGTCCAGCTTCTCGGGCGGGTCGCCTACGGTCAGATCGATAACGAGTGCAATGACGATGATAAGGATATGATCAATGGTGAAATTCATTTTCTCGGCTTCGGTGGATATTTCGCTTTCAACCGTACGAATAGTTCCTTGAGCTCTGGCAGTCGTTCCTCGAGCTCGTCAACGGTCGCTATGCCAAGTGCCTCGAACGCCTCCAGCAGCGCTTTTGCAACGTCTGAGCGATGTATCCAGAAGCACTTTGAGCAGCCCCAGATACGGTCATCGTCCACCTTCTCCACCCATTTACCACCGACTTGCTCGTCCTCACAGGGATAAAACGGGCAGAAGCACCACGTGCAGTCCTGCCCCGTGAAATGGCAGGGATAATAGTCACACGTCTCATCCGGTCCGACAAGTTTCTTATCTTCCAGCACCTTCTTCAGGTACTCATAAGCAAGAGGATGCATTTTTCTTTTTTCGTATTCACCGTCCTCTCTTGATACCTGCCTGCATATAATCAACGCCCTAACTGCTACTTATAAGATTCCCTTTTTGATCCCCGTACTGTACCTACCTGCCGGCCAACTGCATTACGTTAACTAGTGCTTTACCTCAAGGTAGCTATCTATCGACTGAGGGGAGGGGTGAGGAGTATCCGCAGATAGTGCAATGTAACTTGTTTTCCGGCAGTCCCGCCTTGCAAAGGGGGCATACATCCTTTCCAGTCCCTCTCGGCTTCGGAATTTCGCCCACAACCCTCCGGTAGATTTCGTAGAAATAGAGATGCTCTTTATTCATAAATGCCATCCCGTATGCTCGCTTTTTCGCCTCAAATTCACTATCTGGGATTTTCTTCTGGATAACGTCCCGGAGCTGTGTTGTGCCGGAACCGAACTCGATCGGCTCTTTCGCGCGCCAGGCCACTTCCCCCAACGCTTCTTCAAAGGCCGTTCGTAAGAGCCACTTGCCGTATGTTCTACCGTCTCGCTCCCTTACCTTCAGCGCAGGATCCACATCAACTGCGAAGTCGATAATTTCTTTATCGAGATACGGTTGTTTAATCTCCACGCCGAGAGAAGCTCCGAGCTTGTTCGAGGAGAACCACATCGTCCTCGAGATGGTCTCAATATATCGGCTTAAAGCGTCAGGGGAGAGCGCGTGCATGTACGAATATCCGGCAAAGAGCTCGTCTGCGCCATCGCCGGTCATTACGCTTTTTATTCCAAGTGACTTTGCCTCTTCTAACGCGACGTAGATGGTCAAATCGTTAGGAAGCGCAGGATCAAAACTTCTCACTGCTTTTACTACGTCCGGCAGCTTTTCCAAAGCTTCGGTTTCTGTTATACAAATCACATGGTGCTCATATCGGAACTTCCGTGCTATTTTCTGCGCATAGTCAAGATCCCGTGCACGAGCCCCCGCCAGAAAAACGGTAAACGCCTTCTTGCTCATTTTACCCGTATCGTTCGAAAGAGCAGCCAAAATGCTCGTGTCTAACCCGCCGGAAAGCAGCAGTGCCTCTGCATCGTTCTTTTTTACTGCATCGCTCAACAGGGCTCTTAGCTCTTTACACGCTGCTTCTTCATCCATCTTTATCCTCGTCATCTCACGCATGCGTGACTCTTCGAAACGGAAGAATTGCTAATTTAAAGTAAAAGGAAGGAATGATACTAAAATACAGCGACAGGAGCGAAAATGAAGGAGAGCTTCCGGCTAAAGGAGACGTTCGTATGGATAACCGCAGATGAAGAGAGATATATCGAGATAGCAAAGGAGGAAATAATACGGCGAAGGCGAGATTTGGAGCGGTTCGTGCGCTGGCATCCTTATTTCCTCGTCACGTTCGAACGGTATCGGACAGAGGATGAAGTTGAAGTGGGTGATGCTCGAGAACCGGGTGAAATACCAGAGATCACGCGGAGAATGATAGACGCTGCGAGTAGATTCAGCATAGGGCCGATGGCCGCGGTGGCGGGCACGTTAGCCGAGTTCGCCGTGGAAGCGATGCGTGATGCCGGCGCGACGTACGCAATGGTGGATAACGGCGGGGATATTGCTTTGATCAATGATAGGGAGGTGCTTGTGGGGATCTACGCGGGCTGGAGTCGATTTTCGAACAAAATTGCGCTGCGGATAAAACCCTCGCACGCTTTAACAGGTATATGTACGTCCTCTGGAACGGTCGGGCATTCGATAAGCTTTGGAACCGCGGATGCCGCAACGGTGATCAGCGCGAGTGCCTCACTATCAGATGCCGCCGCTACTGCGCTCTGCAATGCTGTCACGGACGAGCAATCGATCAAAGAAGCGTTCCGTGCAATCAACCACGTAGACGGGATTGAAGGTGCATTGGTGATCTATAAGGACACGCTGGCAACGTGGGGAAACGTGCCTGAAATTGTGAAAACGAAATAAGTTGGACAGTACGGCGAGTGGCCTGGAAAAGTTTATACAAAAAGCCTCAAAGTAATTAGTAACGTAACAGGAAGGAAAGAAAGAGAAACGCGTTAACCATGAGCAGTTTTGCCAGCGTCAAATGGGATGAGCACGAATTAGAGCGAGTGGCCGTAGCCGAAGGTACGAGCGTGGAGAAATTGCAAAGACTGCTCGACGCCGGGCGAGTGGTCATTCCGAGGAACGCAAAGCGAAGAGATGACGCTGGGAACCGGGCGATAGCGCTCAAAGCGATTGGCGAAGGTATGAGCACAAAGGTGAACGTGAATGTCGGGACGTCAAAAGACTACGTTAACCTTGATGACGAGGTAGAGAAGGCAAAAGTTGCGGTACACTACGGTGCGGACACAATAATGGACCTCTCGACCGGCGGCGACCTTGACGAAACGCGCAGGAGGATTTTGAAGGCAGAAGACGTGCCCATGGGGACGGTGCCGATCTATCAGGCGGCGTTAGAAAAGGCGGACGTACGAGCCGTTGTGGAGATGAGTTCGGACGACATGTTCAATGTCGTGCGGCAGCATGCGAAAGATGGCATAGACTTTGTTACGATCCATGCGGGTGTGAATCTCAATGCGCTGGAGCGCTTGGGACGTAGCGGGCGCATCCTGGACGTGGTGAGTCGCGGTGGCGCGTTTCTCATTGCCTGGATGATACACAACGACCGCGAGAATCCGTTTTACGCGGAATACGAGTATCTTCTGGAGCTCGCACGGGAGTACGAGTTGACGCTCAGCTTGGGCGACGGCATGCGACCAGGCTGTATTGCTGATGCTTCAGACCGCGCGAAATTCATGGAAGCCATTACGCTTGGCGAACTCGTAAGACGTGCCCGGGAAGCAGGCGTTCAGGCACTCGTTGAAGGCCCGGGGCACGTGCCCCTAGACGAGATAGAAGCGGCGGTGAAGGTAATAAAACAGGTTACGGATTTCGCACCGCTCTATCTCTTAGGACCGCTGGTCACGGACATCGCACCGGGCTACGACCATCTGGTGAGCGCAATCGGGGGCGCGGTTGCCGGCATGTACGGTGCGGATTTCCTCTGCATGGTTTCGCCCTCAGAGCATTTGGCGTTGCCCTCCGTGAAAGACATTAAGGAGGGCACGATCGTCACGAAGATAGCAGCGCACGTTGTGGACCTCGTAAAAGCGGGACAGCGCGACCGTGCGCGAGCAATAGACGCCGAAATGGCGCATGCACGTAAAAATCTGGATTGGAACCGGCAGTTTGAACTAGCGATTGATCACGAGGAAGCGCAGCGAATAAGAAAGAGCAGGCCTTCGGAAAGCGATGCATGCTCCATCTGTGGCGATCTGTGCGCGATCAAGTTAGTACGGGATTTTCTGAAGAAGTGACGAGTTTTAAAACGCCAGTCTTCGGCTCATAGCAGATCTCCTCCACAATAAGCTCCTCAATTAGTTCCTCTACCCACTCCGTTTTGAAACCCTGTGTCTTCAATGCGCTCACTAACCGCTCGCGTGCCACACCGCTCTTGCCCGCTTTCTTCAGTAGCCCGACTACCAGCTCCTTTGCCCTTGTGTGGTACTGCAGCCACATACGTGTTACGGCATTTATCGCCATGCTCGCAAAGGCGTCCAGTGTATCATCGTCAAGGGCATAATGCTCCTGAAGCTCTTTACCACCACCCCGACCCGAAAACTCGTTTGCCTCTTTATTTGGCAACGCTGAAGGGCTTATGCGCAATGCCTCTATCCGCTCCATTGTCCTCCGTGCGGTGTTCAGTATCCAGCCGTTTCTTACACGTTCCTCGACCGTTCCGACTTCTTCTGCTAGTAGCATAACTTTTGGTCTTGTTCCTGCGCTCTCACGTACGTGCACATTGCCTCGGAACGCGATAAAAGTCCTTTTACGCTCTGTATGTGCAGTTATATCGTCCCCAAGGATACGTCTGCTCGCGTAGAGAGAGAGCGTCGCAGTCAAGTCGTTTAGCTTGAGTCTGACTATGTTCCCTCGCGCCTCTACTTCTTCCACTTCCCCAACGCCAAAGAGCTTATTGCACCGTGCACCGGTGGGCGTGACGAGAAACGTACTTCCATCTTCTTGTACAATGAAATCGCTCTTCAAAAACTCGTCAAAAAAGACCCTGCAGGTCTGAAACACGTTTAGGTCTTTTCTGCTCTCCATAAGCACTACCTCCATCTCACGACACAGCACAGCACAAGCCATGAGGGATAGATAGATAAGTAATTACACGATGATAATGCCGCCGTAGCCCACGACACTGGACCGGTCACCGATGATGTCACCACTGGTCATGTATTTCGTCACCCGTCCTTCCGTTGCACCGAGTTTCTTCGCGGCGTGCATCATCGCAGCGATCTGATCAACGCCACATGCGGTCACGTTTCGTTCGTACACCCGCTTGTAGAACTTCGCCACGTCTAACGCTCTTATCGCCTCTATCACGTATTCGTCCTTCGCTCTCGCTATCGTGTCCGGTTCGTAGTGCGTGAAGTCCGAGGAAGCGAGAATGACCACTTTTTTATCGAATTGCGCGATCGTGTCTGCAAGATTCTCACCCACCTCTCTCGCAGTATCCATATCGATTAACCCGAAACTAATAGGAACAACGCGGAACGTTTTATCGAAGAGGAATTGAAGGAACGGGAGCTGAAGTTCTATGGAATGCTCGTAGCGATGCGCGGTTTCGTCCACGTCGATAATCCGTTTCGGGAGCGCATCGACGAATGCTTCGTCTACTTCCACCTCTCCCAACGGAGTCGCCCACGTTTCCCGTGAAACCGCAAGAACCGACCCGATACCCTGGTGATTCGTGCCGAGAATGACGAAGATGTCCGCGGGCGGTAATGCAGCGTAGACCGTCGCCGCTACGCCACCCGAATACAGATAGCCTGCATGCGGCACGACGGCACCGATAATAGCCTCGTTCTCTTCTCGGGGTACGTCGGAGAAAAATTCTCGTAGCTGTTTTTCCAATCGCCCCTTCTCGCCTTCATACCAGAAACCAGCTACTACCGGTCTTCTCATACTCGCCTTTTAGCTTATTTCAGCTTTTTTTTTAGCTTCCGCCTAGCTAGCGCATATATTATATTGCGGCTTCGAAATCCTCTGCAGTATAATCGAAGCTGAATTCGTCTTGGTTTCCAGCTTTACGATGCCGCTCCCGTAACATTTCGCGGGCAAGCAGCCAGTAAACGGTGGCAAGCGCCTTTCTACCTTTGTTATTCGTAGGAATGATAAGATCGATGGTAGAGGTAGAATTATTAGCGTCGCAGAGTGCCACGATGGGGATATTGACACTCACACCCTCTTTTAACGCCTGTTCATCGGTCATCGGATCGGTCACAATCAGTATGGAAGGCTCGATGAAGTACGCACTGCCAGGATTCGTTAACGTCCCGGGAATGAATCGCTCGACGATCGCCTTTGCTCCGGTAACCTTAGCGAACATGCTCACCGGATGATGTCCGTATTCGCGTGCGGATACAACCAGGATCGAAGCCGGATCGTAATGAGCCAAGAACTTCGCCGCTGTCCGCAGTCGCTGGTCCATCATCTTTATATCTAGCAGATACAAGCCGTCCGGTCTCGCCTGATAAATGAATCGCTTCATGTCGCCGGTCTTTTGCTGCGTACCGATATGAACGCCGCTCGCTAAGTAATCGGTACCGGGTATTAACGTCTCCTCTCTTTCCTTTTCCGCTGCCATAGTGAATTTACCTCTTTGTATTATTATTCCCGGACAAATATATAAATTATGAGCGGTGGGGGTGAAAAGGAAGCAGTAAAGAAGCATGTAGAGGATTTAAGGAAGGAGTTGCACTATCACAATTACCGCTATTACGTATTGGACGAGCCTGAGATCTCTGATGCCGAATACGATAGACTATTTCAGGAATTAGAGGAGCTCGAGCGCGCGCATCCCGAGCTGGTAACGCCTGATTCGCCAACGCAGAGGATCGGTGCGGAGCCGTTAGAGGAGTTCGGCACCTACGAGCACAGCATACCGATGCTGAGTTTGAAGAGTGTAACGGCCGAGGAGGACGTGCGAGACTTCGATGATCGAGTACGGAGGCTGCTGGGAGGCGAAGCGGTGATCGAGTATGTAGTGGAGCCGAAGATAGATGGATTGGCGATGGAGCTCGTGTACGAGAACGGCGTGTTCACCGTCGGCAGCACACGCGGAGACGGCACGATGGGCGAGAATATCACGCAGAATCTGCGGACGATAAAGACGATTCCGCTGCGTATCTTTTCGGACGATGACGTTGGTACGCCGGTATCCCTGCTGGAAGTGCGTGGTGAGGTTTACATACCGCTGCGTAAATTCAAAGCGTTGAACGCGGCATTAGGCGAGAAGGGTGAGAAGATGTTTGCCAACCCGCGGAATGCGGCTGCGGGCTCCGTAAGACAGCTCGATCCGAAGGTTACCGCTTCTCGACCGCTCGATTTCTTCGCGTACGGCGTTGGCCGGGCAGAAGGGCGGGAGTTTTCAGCACAGTGGGAGGTGCTGGAGTATCTCCAGCGGATAGGTTTCCGAGTGAGCCCATTGATACGGCGGTTTGAGCATATCGATGAGGT
Source organism: Methanomicrobia archaeon (assembly GCA_016930255.1). Classification (NCBI taxonomy): domain Archaea; kingdom Methanobacteriati; phylum Methanobacteriota; class Methanomicrobia; species Methanomicrobia archaeon. The sequence goes on from JAFGHB010000014.1 coordinate 27,920, forward strand.
GCTTCACTACCATGACGTGGTGCAGGAAGAACGCGACGATCTGGATTACGAGATTGACGGCATCGTGGTGAAGGTGAACAGCATCGCGCAGCAGGAGACGCTGGGCGCGGTTTCTCGAAGCCCGAGATGGGCGATCGCATTCAAATTCCCGGCACGCGAGGAATACACACGCGTGAACGATATACTCGTGCAGGTGGGGCGGACGGGCGCACTCACACCGGTTGCGGTACTGGAGCCGGTGCAGATCGCAGGCGTGACGGTAAGTCGCGCAACCTTGCATAACGAGGACGAACTACGAAGGAAGGATGTCCGGATTGGCGATACCGTCGTGGTGGAGCGCGCGGGAGACGTGATCCCGGAAGTGGTGAGTGTGATACAGTCGAAACGTACGGGCGATGAGCGCGAGTTCCGGATGCCTGATCGATGCCCGGTCTGCGGTTCGGACGTGATAAAGGAAGGCCCTATTGTGCGCTGTATTGGCGTTGCCTGCAGCGCGCAGTTAAAGGAACGGATAAAGCATTTCGCGTCGTTACGTGCACTGAATGTCGAAGGACTGGGCGAGAAGGTAATCGAGCAGTTGGTCGATCGCGAAATGGTCTCAGACGCGGCTGATTTGTTCTTCTTAACGAGACGGGACCTCATGAAGCTGGAACGAATGGGCGACAAATCAGCGCGGAACATCCTGGCGGCACTCGAAACGAGCAAGCATACCACGTTTGCACGACTGCTCCACGCGTTGGGGATACGGCACGTGGGCGAGCATACCGCATCGCTGCTCGCGGCTCATTTCAAGGATATGGACGCGTTGCGAACTGCGGGTTACGAGGATTTGGTACGCATACCGGAGGTCGGCCCCGAGGTGGCGAACAGTATTCTGCTGTTCTTCGAGCAGGAGAGCACGAAGAAATTGTTGGAGAAATTGGAACGAGCGGGTGTGGAGTACGAAACGAAGGAAGTTGAAGGCGCAGAAGAGGAAGAAGGAGCGGAGAAAATACTGGAAGGGAAGACGTTTGTGTTCACCGGTCGCATCTCGATGCCGCGCGAGGAGGCAAAAGATATCGTCGAGCGGCTAGGCGGAACCGTGTCATCAAGTGTCTCGAAGAAGACGGATTATGTGGTCGCCGGCGAAGAGCCCGGGTCTAAGTTTGAGAAAGCAAGGAAGCTTGGGGTGATAATCATAGACGAAAAAGCGTTCAGAGAGCTGGTAAAGAACGTGGTACGTTAAATTAACCAATAATAGAGGGGTATACATCCACTACTCTGAATAAACGGGCATTTTTTAATAACACCCTCTCCGTTTGATATGGAATATATAATTTATACATGTAAATTTACAAAAAGCGGAAGTTTTATATACTTCCTTTCTTTTTGTCTGAACATGTGGAGGGGGCAAAGTTCGCTTATTAGAGATGTCTGACGAGTTAGTCCCGGAAATGCATGACATCCTAAAATTAGCAAAGAAACAAAAATTAAACAAAGACGGCGAGGAAGTCAACCCTCATTCTCAGCCCGAACTCCTGGTTAACCGACTCAGCACAAAAACATGGGAAGGGATTTGTAAACATCACCATGGCGAGGGATTTGAAACATGGCCAGATTCCCCCGATTTATTCGTTCTGGATATGGCTGATATTCTTGCAGCAGCCACCTCAAGAGCTTTTCAGTTTGGATACTATGAAAGATATGAAATTGATGACGAACCATTCAAATTGTGGAAAGATTATTTTGAAGATATAGAGAGAGGTCGTCATAACCGCCCGCTGGATATTGAAGAAGTCATAGAATTTGTTTCACGATCACCTTCAGCTGAAGACTACATCAGAAAATATGGACAACAGCTGTTGCACAGGGCAGAAGAGACAAAACTTGGAATTAACATAACAAGTTTAATGACGCATTCACTCTTGGCTGGTAAATTTTATAGGATTCTACGGCATTATAAACAAGAGGTTCCTTTAGATATATTAAGTGACAAAAGAAAAGTTGAGAATTTTGCTAAAAACATAGGTTGGAAGCTCACCATTTTAAAAATAAAAATTCATTTTCCTCAGAGTCCCGTACGTGCTCGTGATATGAATGTATTCAAGATATTAGAAGATTTTGTGGATGATATAAAAACAGAATTTCAAGACAATGTGCTATTTAGCACATCAAACGAACTGCGTCTCGTGTCTCCCGTGGGAGGTGACGTTTTTGAATCTATAAAAAAGAAAGCTAAGGAAGTTGGTTTTTGGCTGGATATAAGGCAAGATGACAAACGAATTAACGAATTAAATTTGGAGGAAATAGGACATCCCTCGTCGGAATATCCATCTTTATCCCCCGATATTGGGCCACGGATTTGTGAAGTTTGCCAAATGGCCAGCGGAACAAGAGACTGGGTCACAGACACTTTAACGGAGCACCTTTGTGAGAAATGCTACAGTATCCGAGAATTGGGCGCACGATTACCGAAGATCGGTGATTGGGAAGAGTCCACCGAAAATCCGAAGGTTGCCTATTTAAAGATTTTATTGGACGTGGAAGAACTTGTAAGCACTCTCAAAGGTCTCTACTTCGAATATATTGGCCATTTTGGCATCCAAATGGCAGAAAAGAGATCGAAAATCCGATTTCCTGTTATTGCCGAGTTTCAAGGAGATTACGATGCGTTTTTGTCAACGTTAGAGACTCGCATCGCTGCGGAATATGGAGAAGCGAGTATCCAAAAAATTCTGGGAGATTTCTTCTGCATAAAAGTCGAAGAAGAGAGGGAAATAAAGAAGCTCTTGGAAATTTATGGCTCCACATTCAAAGAGTGTTTTCCAAAGTTCATGCCAAACTCTCCGATTAAATTATCCGTAACATGCGCAAACGTGAAGTTCCCCTTCATCTGGAATTGGAAACTCTTGGAAAAGCCAAAGGAGGAAGTTAACGTGAGCCTTATTGGAAAGGGAGAAATGAATTTAAAGCTGAAGCAACTTGATGAACTGTTTAATATGCGATTACCAAGTCGAAAGCTTCTTATTGATCTCTCGAAAGCTGCTGAAATTTCAAAGAAGCTGGCGTGGGTTATGCTCAACGATAAAGGAGATAGAAGGGCTAGAAGGACTTATAGAGAATTCGAGGGGTTTAGAAGGGCGATAACTTCTTCTGGAATCGATTATGATAGCATTCTAGTTTTTGCGAAAATGATGGGGAGCTAACATGGAATTCATCAAATATAGGTTAACATCTGATATGCTCTGCATGGGCGAGAGAATAAAGAAGGGAACTTTTAGACCGACAATTAGAACAATTCCGTATACTCAGATTACCGGCGCTTTAAAGGCGGTCTTTGGAGACAATGATATTCACGCGGTAGGGCATCTCGTTGAGGATAAAAAGCATAATAAAGTCGATTACCTTACGTATTCACCACGAGATCGCGGCATTGAAACGAGTAAATTGCCACTGACTATCGAGTTTTTAACGGGTGTCCTGGGGAGCATCTATATAGTGAAAAATGAAGTTACAAAGGATTTCGCGGAAGAATTTGAGATTCGCATGGGAGCAATGAAATCCAGAGGATTTGGATTATGCACTCTAAAAAAATTAACAGAATTAAACGATTCTAGACCGGAAAGAGACAGAGGCGTTTTGAATACACGTATTCCAGAAGAGCATTTAGAAACGTTTGGGGTAAGTGGAGTCATAAAACCTGTTTACGGATTTCTGTTTAAACCACTATCAGATACTTCGGGAGTCTATGTAAGATCTCTCTTTGAAGGGAGCGAAATTGCAGGCCCTAAGTTTTTGTTGGAACACGGAGGCAAATAATATGGATGTGATTGAAGAGTTGGTAGAGGAAATAAAGAAAGATACGAAAATACAAAGAACGCGATTCAACTCGAATTTTCTGAACAACGTTGGAGAAGTCTTTGAGCGGCATGGATTTGGAGTTACGAGGACATTCCTCATAGAAAAGCGAGGGAAACAGGGTTTAAGGTTTCAAGCCGATGCTTTGTTAGGCGTCATCGAGAAATTTGAGAAAAATGAGAAAATCCAACAAAACCGCTCAATAGGACGTTACATCATCAAGACACTCATTAGTCTCAAAGTAGTTGAAAGGGGGGAGGAAAGATGATTGAGGAAGAGAAATATGAAATTGTGGTGAAAACAAAGGAGCCGTTTCGCGTTGGTGGCACGAAAGATCCGCTTTCGGGGGCGGAAAATCCAGTGACTGTAGTCGGAGGTCGTGTGGTTATCCCAGGGCCGTCGCTGAAAGGAGCTTTAAGAGCAGAAGTGGAGCGCTACTTGGTAGAGATGTACTATGATAAAGCGAATGAGGGGTGGCCCGCTGAAAAAAGGCCACTACAGCCATGTATCCCGGCACCGAGTTTATCACCAGATGAAAAGGAACTGGTAAAGAAGCAGCGGTACCGTGGTGATGCCTGTCATTATCCCTGTAAACAAAAATGTGGTAACGAAGACCACATGATTTGTCCCGCATGTTATCTACTGGGTGCACAGGGACTCAATGGTTTTTTAAGAGTTCCGTTTTTGTATTCTGAGGTCTCTGCGGGAGAACTGTATTCTACAAGGATAGACCGTGCAAAAGGCGTCGTCGCAGAGAGTGCTAACAGGCGTTTTCAAGTCGTACCTGATAGTTCTGTTTTTAAAGGAGTCTTAACGATAGTCAAGAACGATTTTGTCCGAGGCTTAGAGTTCGGCAAACCACGGGTATTAAGGGAGAGGACTGCAGGTGATAGATGGTTAGAATTAGGTGAATGGAATACCAAGCAGATCATAGATAAACTAGTTCTCGAAAGACTCAAGAATATCAAACTTTTGGGCGGCTTCAAGTCAAAGGGCTTCGGAGGGGTAGAAATAACAGTAACTAGGATAACAGTACCTCAGGGATGAACCTTAAGACTCTTTATCTCACACTAAAAACATCAGAAGCCGTAAAAGAAGATGCCGCGAAGCTCCGAGGTTACATAGCCAACCAGTTCAAGGAGTACCCGATTTTACACCACCACATCGAAGACATAGGCTATTTGTACACCTACCCGCGCGTGCAGTACAAGCTATTGGAAGGCACACCGGTTATTTTAGGAATAGAAGAGGGTGTGGGGGTTTTAAAGAACATCTCAGACGATATAAGCGAATTGAAGTTGGGAAAGAGCGTGTATAACGTGGAAAGCATACAGATGACGCAGATGAGCGCGGAGTTCGGAGCATGCAGAGAGAATCATCATTATAAAATCGTAACGTCGTGGCTCGCCTTGAATCCTTCAAATTACGAGAAGTACAAGGAGATGTATGACTGGAAAGAGAAGAAGGAGTTTTTGAATGGCATCCTCGTCGGCAATATCCTCTCGATGTGCAAGAGTTTGGATTATGTCGTCACCCGTAAGCTGTACGTGCATTCACGCTTAGATGAAGAAAAAGTGGAGTATAAAGCTATTCCACTGATAGGTTTTACGGGCGAGTTTCGTGTGAATTTTGAGATACCCGATTTCTTCGGACTGGGAAAGGGCGTTTCGCAAGGGTTCGGTGTGGTTAAAGCGTTTTGATTGCCAGAGTTTTTGTTTCATTTTCTTATTACGCTCCATGAGGGAGTTAGGGGGGAGTAGATGATAGAACGACGTCTCCGTAATATTGTGGTATCGGGGTTTGGGAGCAAGGTTTTCCGAGAGAACGAATTGATGAAGATACTTACAGAGGATGGAGAGCAGATCAAGGTCTCGCCGCGGGAAGTGGAACAGGTGATAATAGCAGGTGCGGCCTCTGTAACAAGTGGCGTGGTTAGGCTGTTGCTGGAGAATAACGTGGATCTGGTGTTTGTTGGCCACAGACCAACTAATTTCTTCGCACGAGTTGTCAGGAGTGATTACAACATGATAACAGAGCTGTGGCGGAAGCAGATCCTGCTCTCCGAGGGGCGACGGTTACAAATAGCGAAAGAGCTTATGGATTGCGCACTTTACAATAAGGTGCGACTTCTGCAAAGTTTGGCGAAGAATAGAGACGTTGACTTTGATAAGGAGATCGCATATATCACCAGTCGAAGGAAGAATTTACCGGAGATAAACGCGAATGAGAGATTAATGGGTCTCGAAGGAGACGCAACGAAGACGTATTTTGGAGCGTTACGAAAGATAATACCCAAGGAGTTCGGATTCGTGAAACGGGAACGGCACCCGCCACGAGACCCAATGAATTCGATGCTCAGCTACGGGTACACAGTATTGAAGTCTCGGGTTGAATATGGCTTGCTGCGATCGGGATTGAATCCTTACGAGGGTATTTTGCATGTCGCATATCGTAACCGACCAGCGTTAAGTTTCGATTTGATGGAAGAGTTTCGACAACCTATTGTTGATCGCGTGGTGATGACACAGATCTCTCAGAAACAGGTACACGCAGAGGATTTTGACCGGAAGGAAGAGATGTGCTATCTGTGTGAAGGGATAAAGAAGAAGTTTCTTGAGGCCTTGTATCATCGGTTTGATGATGCATACACTTATCGGGGCGAGCGTTTACCTTTTTTGGACATCATCTTCGAACAGGCAAAGCTGTTAGCACGGGCAATAGGAAACGAGGAGCAATTCGAAGGGTTTAGGTATCGGTGACTGACTGGCGATGAAAAAAGAACGGTACATCTATGTTGTTTACGACATCGAAAATAATCCAACACGGACTTTTCTCTCCAGACGGCTCGCTTATTATGGATTGCGTCGCGTGCAGTATAGCGTATTCAACGGCGTAGTGCCGTTACACGATAAGGAAGCGCTCGTAAGGGAGATAAACGAGCTTGAATTGGACGAGGAAGATAAGATTCATGTGATAGATCTCTGCGAGGGTTGTAGGCGTGAGGCGATAATAATAGGGAAGATGCCCGAAGTTAGGGAGCATGTAGTCATTTGACTATTTGGCTGGTGACGTGTCATGGTATTTATCACTTTCCCGTTAACGCTGACCAGCCAAGCATATCGAAAAGCATAAATATCGGGAGAACATACGTGAAACTGAGAACAAAGTAAAATTTTGAGAGTTGCAAAAGCAGTCTACGAAAACAAGGATTGAAACAAATTTTCTCGTGCTGTTTGATGAAGAGGAGATGAAGAAGTTGCAAAAGCAGTCTACGAAAACAAGGATTGAAACCCGATACGGTAACAGCATCAAGGGTGTCGGAAATGGGTTGCAAAAGCAGTCTACGAAAACAAGGATTGAAACTTCTTGGCGGATACGTGGATTATGTGGCGGCAGATCGAGGGGTTGCAAAAGCAGTCTACGAAAACAAGGATTGAAACAGTTGCGGTGGCGGCGCTGACTGCCAGCGGCAGCCCGGGTTGCAAAAGCAGTCTACGAAAACAAGGATTGAAACACTACGTCAATATCAATGTGAAAGGTAGCCGCGATAAGTTGCAAAAGCAGTCTACGAAAACAAGGATTGAAACTAACTTTTATGTTTTTGTACTTTGACCCCCATTCCCTTCTTGGTTGCAAAAGCAGTCTACGAAAACAAGGATTGAAACCCGCAATACTCATCCTATACCGCGGCAGGCGCAGAGTTGCAAAAGCAGTCTACGAAAACAAGGATTGAAACAAGAGCCATAGGGGTTAGGGCGATCTCGATAGTCCACCGTTGCAAAAGCAGTCTACGAAAACAAGGATTGAAACCTTGCTCATAGAAGTTTTCTGTACCGACTTGTGCACAGTTGCAAAAGCAGTCTACGAAAACAAGGATTGAAACTGGAACTATGCATTTGATATCTAAGTTGAGAGCTTCTTGTTGCAAAAGCAGTCTACGAAAACAAGGATTGAAACTTCGCTATAGTGTTTGATGTCGCCCTCGCTATCGTAGAGTTGCAAAAGCAGTCTACGAAAACAAGGATTGAAACCATCCAATACCACAATTAGGGCATTCGAGAGTACTAAGTTGCAAAAGCAGTCTACGAAAACAAGGATTGAAACGTGGTGTCCTGCTAGCAGAGCACCAGGGAAATTTAGTTGCAAAAGCAGTCTACGAAAACAAGGATTGAAACTGTTTTCTTCGGTTCAAACGGTTTAGTACCTCCTCTGTTGCAAAAGCAGTCTACGAAAACAAGGATTGAAACTCTAGCTTTCTCCTTCAGGGCTTGCACCCTTCTTTTCACGGTTGCAAAAGCAGTCTACGAAAACAAGGATTGAAACAGAACACCTAGCTCGACAGCACGGATGCTTTCCACGTTGCAAAAGCAGTCTACGAAAACAAGGATTGAAACGCGCTATCATACATACTTCTGCAGGCGCGTATCATTCGAGGGAAGAAATGCGGGCTTCCCGATAATTTAAATATGCTAAGAGTACGTTAGCAATAGTAAGAGATGCACAACCTCGACATCGCACGAATCTTCAACGAGATTGCGGATATTCTGGAAGTGAAAGGCGAGAACGCGTTTAAGATACGCGCGTACCGCAAGGCCGCGCTGACGATCGAAACACTCACCCAGGACTTAACGGTGATCGCAGAACGAGGCGGCGTGAAAGAGCTGAAGCAGATCCCGGGAATCGGCGAGGGCATTGCGAGGAAGATCGTTGAGATCGCAGAGACCGGCGATTGCAAGAAGCACCGCGAGTTGAAACAGGAAATGCCGTCGGAGTTGCTCGAGCTTCTGGCCATACCGCGTGTCGGCCCGAAGACGATCGCGAAGGTGCATCAGGAGCTCGGTATAACGAATATAGTGGAGCTGGAGCAAGCTGCGAAATCGCATCAGTTAGCAGGTATCCCGGGATTCGGCGCCAAGGTCGAGGAGAACATTCTGAAGGGGATAGCGCAATACCGGAGTTATCAAGGCCGTGCATTGCTCTCTGTCGCGCTTCCCTACGCCGAATCGATAGTAAACGAACTGAAAAAGTTAGATGCCGTGGAGCAGATACTGATTGCAGGCAGTTTGCGACGGATGCGTGAGACGATCGGCGATATAGACATACTGGTCGTCTCAAAACGGCCGAACGAGGTGATGGATGCGTTCACGACTCTTGACGGTGTGGAGGACGTGATCGCAAAGGGCGAGACGAAATCCTCTATCATCATCAACGGTATAAACGCGGACGTGCGTGTGGTGGAGGCGGTTTCATTCGGTGCCGCGGCACATTATTTCACGGGCTCCAAGCACCATAACGTGCGAATACGGGAGTTAGGCGTGAAGAAGGGGCTGAAGATAAACGAATACGGCGTCTTCCGCGGTGATGAGCGGATCGGCGGTGAGCACGAGGAGGACGTCTTCGCGAGCGTCGGGCTCTCGTACGTTCCTCCTGAGCTGCGTGAGGATCGGGGCGAGGTAGAAGCCGCGAAGAAGGGCAAAATACCGAAACTGATTGAGATAAGCGATCTCAAGGGCGATTTGCACGTGCATACCAACTGGAGTGACGGGCGGGACAGCGTAGAGGAGATGGCGAACGCTGCTGTAGCTCTGGGCTATGTGTATATTGCCGTGGCCGACCATTCGCCTGCCGTGGGCGTTGCAGGTGGCTTGAACGAGGAGAAGATACCGAAGCGGCTGGATGAGATCGAAAAGGTGAACACGCGATTCGAAGAAGCTGGAGTTAGGTTCAGAGTGCTCAATGCAGTCGAGGTAGATATAAAGTCTGATTTCTCTCTGGACTTCTCTGATGTAATCTTAGAAGCTCTGGACGTGGTCGTGGGTGCAGTCCACTCGAAATTTTCGCAAGACCGCCCGACGATGACGAAACGGATCGTCACCGCAATGGAGAATCCCAACGTAGATATCATTGCGCACCCTACCGGCAGGCTATTAGGAAAGCGGGACCCGTACGAAGTGGATATGGAGCAGCTCATGACGGCTGCGAAGGATACGGGAACCATGCTCGAGCTGAATTCGTTCCCGACTCGGCTTGACCTCAACGATCTCCACTGCAAGATGGCGAAGGATTACGGTGTTTTAGTCGCCATCTCTACGGATGCGCATGCAACCACACAGATGCGGGATGTGCGGCGGTACGGCGTAGCCACTGCCCGGCGTGGCTGGCTTGAACCAACGGACGTGCTCACTACGAGAGGTCTGGAAGAGCTACTGAAAAGCGTGAAGCATTAATTTAATTAGGTTAGAATGTTCTTAATTCTCCCTTCACCGCCTTCTTCGTGATCTCCGCTACGCTCGAGAGCCCTTCGTCGATGATGCGCCGCACCTTCTTCTCCATCCATTCACGGTTTACGCCGCTCAGCGGGATGATCTGCGCGGTTGCGACCTTCGGATCGTCGATCCGTCTGCCGATCTCCGAGAGGATCTGGAGTCGCACTTCGCGAATCCCATCGACGTTCCCCACGATCTCCGCGGCTATCCGGTTGGCGAGCAAGTTGTAGATCTTGCCCGTGTGGTTGATGGGATTCTTTCCCGCGGTTGCTTCCAGGCTCATCGGTCTGTTGGGCGTAATGAGTCCGTTGCACCGGTTACCACGACCCGTCGCGCCGTCGTCACCCATC